>JBGPVY010000155.1:0-6950 GCA_041491905.1 Nitrospiraceae bacterium
AGCTTTTCCTGTGCCCTCTACATGGCGACCATCGCAACCGATGATCAAGGGGCATTCCGCGTCGTATCCAACCACCTCGCCGCAGCCACTTGCCTGGTGGCACAAGAAGACGCCTACAGTTATGCCCAACGTCTCTACCCGCATTCAGCTGAGACGATGAAAAAGCCACCCTACCTCATCTGGCCCGGCCCCGGTCCCACCGGCAATGCGGACGTGTAGGACGGGTGCCTGACCATCTCTCACCAGACGGCAGCCTCGATCCTCGGCCCGCCCACACAATCCACCCCCCGTCGTGCAGGCGCCACAAAATTTAGGGAACCAGGGACTAGCTTTTCACTTGCGCCTCTGTTAAGATCTTTCTGTTTCACGCGGCGGGCCTCGCATGAAACAGCAAACAGAACGGCCCATAACCGATATTGTTGGTACCGAGAATCTGATCGGAAGCTCGACCCAAGCCGCTCCATTGTTCGCGTCTTCGGCCCGTTCCTTCCCCTCGTGTATTCGTTCTCGCGTCTCAGACAATATCAATTTCAGAAGGAGGAACCCCCATGGGTTCAAAACTTTATGTCGGCGGGTTGCCCTATGCGGCAACTGAATCACAGCTCACCACCCTCTTCGCCGCGCATGGCACCGTCGAGTCTGCGCGTGTGATCACGGACAAGTTCACCGGGCAATCACGGGGCTTCGGCTTCGTCGAGATGGCCACACAGGAAGAAGCCAAGGCCGCGATTACCGCGTTGAACGGCACACAGATGGACGGACGTCCTCTGACTGTCAATGAAGCCAAGCCACAAGAACCCCGCACCGGCGGTGGTGGCGGCGGTCGTTTCGGCGGTGGCAGCGGCGATCGCGGCGGGCGCGGTCGCTTCTAACAAAGCGCCAAGAAGCTGCAACTGCAGAAGGGGCGCTTCGGTTGAAGCGCCCCTTCACGTCCTGCCCCGTTCCTTGTACCGCACATTCAATTTGTCGTATCGAACGACACTCAGTCTGTTACGACCCCCCTGGGCGCGACCTCAGCCGATTACCCCCACATGCCACTCGGATGCGCAGTTATGTCGCCGGAGCGCTGTTGCGGGTTAAGGCTTCCATCCCGACAACACGCACCGCTGCGCAATCATCGGCGTGAAGCTCCCCACATCTTCCGAAACCCTTGTCATGATCTCATCCGCCAGCCCCTGATCCTCGAAACATTCGTAGACATCATCGAGAAAACCGCCCCGGAGCAGCGGATGGTGGAGAAACGCCGGACCGGCACCAGTTGCCACGTCCAACGGATGCTCGGTCACGGCAATGCGCGCGAGATGAAGCCGATCCAGCCATCCACGAACGTCTTCTGCTGACGGCCGTTCAGCGAGATAGGCTTCTAACCGACGGCGTTCCGCCAGAAGACCACGGACCTCCATTTCCTGATCGATCCGACGCCAGAGTGAATCGAACGTACCGAGCGAAGGAAAGGTCAGCACCAGTTGGCCGCCTGGCTTGAGATGTTCCACCAATCCCTGGACGGCTTCGAAACGGTTGGGACGGAAAAACATGACGGAGAGATTGCCGGTGATGCGGTCGAAAAAGGGCAAGCGCGGCGGCAGAGCGCGCATATCCAGGCATTCGAACCGCAGCCACGGGAGTTGCGCTCCTTGGATCCCTCGTGCGCGCGCGACCTGACGTCCACTGAGATCGATGGCCAGGACCTGCCCGGTAGGCCCTACCTGCTCTGCCAGGTAGAAGGCCGGAATGCCGTGGCCGGAGGCAATATCGAGAATGGAAATTCCAGGGCAAAGATCCAGATGCTGCAGCAACGATTCGGCGAAGGGGGTGGACCAGTAGTCGTGGATCGGAAGAGGCCACCGAAGCCTCACGTCAGCCGTGTGTTCGGTCATGTGGCTGTTCCCCTGTCGCGCTGTCGGCATAGAATACTCCGACGCCCTGCCAAAGAGCACCAGCCATTTCGCGAAACATCGATGGTGACCATGGAGGGCAACATGACGAGCCCGACAGGAACTCTGCGCATGATTCTTCTGTGGGCCGCAGTGGGGATGAAGTCACCGCAGATTCTGCAGGTCAGGAACGCACGCGCCTCACCTCACAGCAGGCTGCTTACGGCGAATACTTGGGCTGGCGTTTTGGATGCAGGCCCTTGTCGCTCTTGCTCATCGGCCTGCTGGACTCGCCCTCAGAGAGAATGTCCTCAATCTGGGATTCGCTGCACGTGAGATCGGCGCCGGCTGGTATCCGTGACGGTGCGCTAGCCGGTTTGGCTGCGGCATGAACCTTCTTATCTTTTGCATCGTCCGGCATGTTGGCTGTCTTTTTTCTCGGTGAGTGTGTTCCGCCGACAGCGGCACATTATCGAGAGCGATTGATGGAATACGATCCGCCCGTCGCCAGCACCCTGATGGCGCGCTGCAAATCATCCACATGCTGCTGCATCTCCGCCAGCGTTCGATCAATTTTCTTGCTGGAGCAGTGCCGCAGCGAATGGATGCTCGCTCCCGTCCAGAGTCGAACGGTTTTTCTTGACGGTGCATTCAGCGCCAGCACATAGACTTGCGTGGTGTTCTTCATACTATCCCCCTTGATGCTGGTTACCCATGGCGTGGACGGCTCCTCGACGAATGCACCACGGACTCGCCCGCATCCTCTTAGATTGCGCGAGTGCCGGCGAGCCCCTCACTCAAGGCCATGATCCTGTTGTTCCATCTGTGCTTGCGACCATTACGCCACGGCGGTCACGGCTGCCGTGCCCTGAGGAGGCTGGGCCGCTGCGGCTGGTGCCGTCAGCATGGACGCCTTCAGCTCATCAATAGCCCTCTCAACGTCTGCTTCCGTCGATCCAAACCGGTCTCCCATCACCTTCACGGCCTGAGTGATCGCTTTCTTCATCTTCGTGATTTGTTCTTCGGGTGTCATCGCGTCTCTCCTTCATAGGTTGGGAGCCTGTACCTAGCCCGGACTATTCATGAATACCTGCTACGTCGTCCGATCCTCTCGCCCGGCGGGGCTTTTCTCGTTCGGCCTCCTCGACGGACTGCATGTACGCCTCCGTCGGCCTTACTTGCGAGAAGCCCCGGCAGGCTTCGGTCTCGAACGCCTCGCGACGGCATTCATGAATAATCCGGGCTAGAAGTCCGCTGCATGTCCGCGGACTCGTATGTCCTCAAGGAACCGATCCGCTTCCGTCCTGGTGGTCACGCCCGATGATTGCAGCACTTCAGAAACACTCTGGCATAGGAGCGGCGGCGACTGGGGAATCAAACGCGCAGGAAGGAAGCAAGAGGCGCGAGGGATGGGACAGTCAGCGAGGCTCAATACAGCACATCCCCATGCTAGACGCCCTGGAGGGCCCGGTCAAGCGGTATTACGCGCAGCCGGGATACTTCAATGATTCTACGGGTTCTCATTCAAATAGATACTCGAGTCCACTGCACAACGCTTTCTGATTTTGGCGTAAACGGTTACTCTCAGTTAACTTCGGCGGCCTGTATTTTCACCTCAACCGAGTGCTCCTGATGGTCGTCTACAAGAGGAATGGCCTTATCGTGTTGATCGAGGCCATCGACGGTCACGCTCATCTCGCCGTTCCCTGCGCTGACTTGTAGGACATTGATATGGTAGAGCGTTTCCCGGTATCGGTAATGCAACGTGAACCCCTTCCAATCCGCAGGGAGGCACGGAGCAACGCGTAGCTTGTCTACTTCCAGTCTCAACCCGAGGAGTGAGTCTACGATAAGCCGGTACATCCAGCCTGCCGAACCCGTGTACCACGTCCATCCACCGCGGCCAATGTGCGGCGAGAGCGCGTAGACGTCAGCCGCGACGACGTACGGTTCTACTTTGTAGGTCGCAATTCTCTCCGGAGATCTCGCATGGTTTACCGGGTTGATCATGGCCAACAGTTCCCACGCGCGCCGGCTGTCTCCCAATGCGGCGAACGCCATCGCCGCCCAGATCGCCGCATGCGTATACTGCCCGCCATTTTCTCGCACCCCCGGGACATACCCTTTGATATAGCCGGGATTCAAATTTGACTTGTCGAACGGCGGATCCAACAGTTGGATCAGCGCATGGTCCCGGCGCACGAGGCGCCGATCCACCGCGTCCATGGCCATGCGTGAGCGCGTGGCGTCCCCCGCCCCGGAGAGAACCGACCAGCTTTGCGCAATCGAATCAATCTGGCATTCAGGATTACTCGCCGACCCAAGTGGCGAGCCATCGTCAAAGTAGGCACGGCGATACCACTCTCCATCCCAGCCATGCTGCTCGATATTCTGGCGCACGTCAGCCGCCTCCTTCTGACAACGTTCGGCGAAGGACTGGTCACCACGCAGGCGTGCGACTTTAGCGAACTGCATGAGCACTTCATACAGGAAAAACCCCAACCAGACGCTCTCGCCTCTGCCTTGTTCGCCGACCATGTTCATGCCGTCGTTCCAGTCACCGGAGCCAATGAGCGGAAGGCCGTGCTCCCCACGCGTGAGGCCTTTCAGAATGGCTCGCACACAGTGTTCGTACAAACTGGCCGCTTTTTCAGACCGGCCGGCTAGATCGTAATACGAGTCCTCCTGCTGGTTTACCGGGCGGCCTTCGACGAAGTGGATGGGTTCATCCAAGACCCCGCTATCCCCTGTGCTCAGTACGTAGCGGCATGTCGCCAGGGGCAGCCAGAGGTAATCATCCGAACAGTGCGTACGCACGCCCCGGCCTGAGGGGGGATGCCACCAGTGCTGGACATCGCCTTCCTGAAACTGTCGGGCTGCGGACATCAGTAGATGCTTGCGCACAAGCTGCGGCTCGGTGTGGATGAGCGCCATCGAATCTTGTAGTTGATCGCGGAAACCGAAGGCGCCCCCCGATTGATAGTATCCGCTCCGCGCCCACAGACGGCACGCGAGCGTTTGGTACAAGAGCCAGCCGTTGGTCAGCACGTTCAGTGACTGGTCTGGCGTCTCCACATGCACAGCACCGAGTGTGTGCTTCCAGTACTGCCACACGGCTTCGAGAGCGCCGCGTGCGGCAGCAGATCCTCGGAAGCGATGTATCGACTGTCTGGCCTCATCGACGTTTCGCCCGACACCCAGCCTGAAGATGATCTCACGCTCTTGCCCGGCAGCCAGCTCGAATGGAACATGGATTGCGGCGCAGGGATCCAGACCTGCCCCCACTTTGCCAGACAAGCGCAACCGGGTCATCGCAGCCGGATTGCGAAGCGTGCCGTTGCGCCCAATAAACTCAGTCCGGTCGCCACTGATGGTCCGAGTCGTCTCGTCCACGTCAAAGAAGGCAATCCGCCCGGCGAACTCCGTGTGATAGGGATTTCTCGCGAAGACCGCACCGCTCTTGGGGTCCAATTCGGTCACGACGTGCATCGCCGATTTTGGCCGCAGATCTCCCAGCACCCATTCCACGTAGCCAGTCGCGGACAGCTTGCGCGATCGGCCTGACTCGTTCCGCACCTTGAGCACCATGAACTTCATCGGTGCATCCAAGGCCACATACACCCACAGCTCTGAGCGGATGCCGCGCTCCGTATGCTCGAAGACGCTATAGCCGAAGCCGTGTCGGCTGACATACGGTGTCGCGCCACGACTGGGCAATGGCGTGGGGGACCAGAAGTGGCCCCTCTCTTCGTCACGGAGGTACAAGACTTCTCCGCTCGCATCGCTCACCGGGTCGTTGTGCCACGGAGTGAGGCGGAATTCGTGAGCGTTCTCGCTCCAGGTGTAGGCCTGACCGTTTTCCGAGATGACTGTGCCAAAGTGCGGATTCGCCAGTACGTTTACCCACGGTGCCGGCGTCACATGCCCGTGTGAGGTCGTGATGACATACTCACGGCCATCAGGCGTGAATCCTCCCAGCCCGTTGAAGAACCTGAGATCATGGCGCGGCAACGCAGCGGATGGCAAGGGTTCGGCGCGGCGGGTTCGGATTGGCGTCAGGCGCGGTATGGTGACTTCCACATGGCCGCGACGCGTGATCTGGTCCGACAGCGATCCCCGATTGTCGGTGAAAATGGCACGGGCGACCGATTGGAGCAGAATGCGGTCCTCGGTCGATATCTGGTCCGAAGGACGCACGAAGATGCCGCCCGGTCGATCCATCACGTGTGCTTCGAGGCCCGCGGCAATCAGCCCCATGATTTGTTCGTGGAGTAATTGCCGGTAACCGGCGTGATCTTCGTTCCAGATCACCAGGTCCACGGCCAACCCCTTGGAGCGCCAGTACGCGTGGGCCTGTACGAGCTGGCGCACCAGATCGATATTGGCAGGATCTCCGATCTGCAACAGCACGATCGGCAAATCGCCGGAAATGGCGTAGCCCCAGAGCCCGGATTGCCCGCGGCGGTTTTTGATCAGAGCGCTCGGATCAGCCCGCAGGGAGGAATTGGCGTAGAGGACAGAGCTGGCCAGGCGGCCATAGAGTTGCGCGGCGGCCTCGGTGGCATTCAGCTGCCGCATGACCACCTGGCTATGGGTCCAGGACAGATCGAAAACACGATCGGCGAGACGCCGATCCTGGTATTTCTCGACCAGGGCCAGGCAGACGTCACGGGTGTCGCCGATGCCGGACACCATATCAATCGTGGCCGATTCTTCCGGATCGAGCACTAGCCGATACCGGATGGCGACAATCGGGTCCAGCACTGAGCCCTCGCGGCCCGAGAGCGCCGCGGGACCGCGCATCGCTTGTGGATCGGCGACGGTCCGGCCGCGGCCGATGAACTGCAGGCGGTCAGTCTCATAAGAGACTTCTCCGATGTCCGCCCCATGCACCGCCATCAGGTGAAACATCCATGGCGCGTGCTCGTCGCGCGAGCGGGGCCGGCGAGTGCAGAGGATCGCCTGCCGCTGGCGGATGATCTCGGTCTGAACAAAGAGATTGCTGAACGCCTGATGCAGTGCGTCCGCTGCAGGCGGTGCCAGGACTACTTCCGCGTAACTCGTTACGTCGATCTC
>JBGPVY010000191.1:0-6132 GCA_041491905.1 Nitrospiraceae bacterium
ACCAATAGGCATCGATCGCATGGTGCACATCCGACGCCTTCAGCGACACCTTCATGTTCGAAAATCCAACGTCTTCCAACGCGTGGACGGCATTGAGCGCCGATTCGGCCAAGGCTTCCGGTGATGGCCAGCCATATTTATCCAGCAATGGCCGCTCGAGTGACCCGCCGTTCACGCCGACACGCAAGGGAATCCCTCGTTCGTTCACGGCCTTGATAACTTCTTCGACTTTCCACCAGGCCCCGATGTTGCCGGGGTTGATCCGGACGCAGTCCACGATCTCAGCCGCTTTCAATGCCAGCCGATGGTCGAAATGAATATCTGCGATCAGCGGCACGGTCATCGCCGCTTTGATCTTGGGCAGCGCCGCCGCCGCTTCGTCGTCCGGCACGGCCACGCGGATCACTTCGCATCCTGCGGCCTCCAACTGGCGAATTTGCTCGATCGTCGCCGCAACATCGCGCGTGTCAGTCGAACACATCGACTGCACGGACACGGGCGCATCTCCACCAATCTTGACCTTGCCGACCGCGATCTGTCTGGTTTTTCGTCTGGTAATGTGCATTCGATTACACTCGCCTCACCCCTAACCCCTCACGTCCTCTATCAGCTCCCCTGTTCATCTCCGTGCGGCAGCCGATCGGACGATGAAGCAAGGGCAAACTTCTCTCGTGAGGAAGCCGGTGTCTTGCCGATTAACTCCTTTACGCTTTGATAGATGCCTTCCGCCGTCAACCCATATCGTTCGCGCAGGAAGTCCTGCGGTCCTTGCTCGATGAACCAATCCGGCAACCCAAGGACCTTTGTCGTCACATCCGTCACGCCGCCATCGGACAGGGCTTCGAGAACGGCTGAGCCGAACCCGCCCATCTTGCTGCCTTCTTCAACCGTCACCACGTAGCGAACGCGCTTCGCCACCTCGACGATCAAGTCCTGATCCAGCGGCTTCACGAAACGCGCATTCACCACCGCCGTGGAAATACCTTCCGCCTCAAGCCGTTTCGCCGCCGTTACCGCATGCCAGACCGGCACACCGATGGCAATGATCGCTACCTCCATGCCATCGCACAACAACTCGCCCTTCCCGATCGGCAACGACTTCGGCTCTTGATCCATCGTGACGCCCAGGCTCAGTCCGCGCGGATACCGCACCGAGGCAGGCCCGTCATGCTGGACGCAGGTTTTCATCATATGCTGCAACTCATTTTCATCCTTCGGCGCCATGACGACCATGTTCGGTATGTGGCGCAGGAACGCATAATCGAATGCGCCGTGGTGCGTCGTCCCGTCTTCTGCAACCAGCCCGCCGCGATCGATGCAGAAGGTCACCGGCAGATTTTGCGTGGCGACATCGTGTACCACCTGGTCGTACGCACGCTGTAAAAAGGTGGCATACAACGCCACCACCGGCCGGAGGCCCTGCGTCGCGAGACCCGCCGCAAATGTCACCGCGTGTTGTTCGGCAATCCCCACGTCATAGAGCCGGTCCGGGAACTCCTTCTCGAAAATATTCAGGCCGGTCCCTTCGCACATCGCAGCCGTAATCGCGACGATCCGCTTGTCCTCTCGGGCCAGCTTGACCAATGATTCGATGGCGATCTGCGTATAGGACGGCCGCGCCGCTTTCTTCGCCGGTGCCCCGGTTTCCCGAACAAAGGGCGGGCAGGCATGGAACCACACGGGATTGTTCACCGCAGGTTCATAGCCCAACCCTTTTTTCGTAATGACATGGAGCAACACCGGCCCCTTCATCTTCAACACATTTTCCAAGGTGGGCAGCAGATGCTCGAAGCTATGTCCGTCAATCGGCCCCGCATACCTGAACCCAAGCTCTTCAAAGAGCAGCCCGGGAAGGATCGCGCCCTTGGCCAGCTCTTCAGCCCGGCGAGCCAACTTCTGCATATCCTGCCCGATGTGGGGGATTTTCCCCAACAGTTGCCCTGTTTCCTCCCGCATCTTGGCATAAAAGCTTCCGGTCAAGGTCCGGTTCAAATAGGAGGAAATGGCTCCGACGTTCCTCGAGATGGACATCTGGTTGTCGTTCAGAATTACCAGGAAATCTTTCCCCAGCCCTCCAGCATGATGCAGACCTTCCAGAGTCATCCCAGCCGTCATGGCGCCGTCGCCGACGATGCAGACGACCTTGTGTCGCTGTTTCAACTGCTCACGCGCCTCGACCATGCCGTAGGCCGCGGATACGCCGGTACCCGCATGCCCTGCGTTGAACGTATCGTATTCACTTTCCTCACGCTTACAGAAGCCGCTCAGCCCTCCATACTGCCGGAGCGTATGGAACCCCTCGCGACGCCCGGTGAGTAGCTTATGCGCATAGGCTTGATTGCCCGTATCCCATACGATCTTATCCTTGGGAGGAACGAGCAGGTAATGCAATGCCACCGTGAGTTCAATCACTCCGAGGTTCGAGGCGAGGTGACCTCCGACGTTGGACACCACGCCGATAATCTGCTCGCGCAGCTCTTGGCACAAGGCAGGAAATTGAGCCGGTGATAGCCGTTTCAGGTCAGCCGGGTTCTGAATGGTCTTCAAAATCGACATGAAAGATGCTCCTTTGCGTCAATGCATGCACCTGTAACAACGAGTTGGGCTCAGATACGCACTGGCGAAGCCCTGTGGCAGTTTGAACGCTCGCAGGGGTGAGTTTCACATGGGAATCCTATGCTGTCAAGGGGTTCGCCAATGCGACCCTACTCATCGGCGACTCGAGCCGGATTCGAACCGATAGGTAAATACTGTTGAAACAGTAAAGTCTGGGGAACTCCCGGTAATAAAATCGAGATTCTCGACCGCATACACTTGCCACAGGAAGTGCGGGGCCACACGATAGCTGAACCCCAGGACTGATTCTGTAACACCTTGGTCGAATATAGCTGAGCCGGTCCCGGAAAACGGCGACGAATAAAAATCAAAATGGACCGTGATCGACAGGTTCTCCGACCATAAATACTCGATGGCGGCAAGCCCGGACAGGGTGGGCCGCAGGCCAAAACCTGCTATGGTGCCGGTCGGGACAACTCCGGTAACGTTCGCATAGAGCAACCATCGCCCAGCCACAAGCTTCTCAGCCGCGAGACCCAATCCGAAATCCGGACTCCCGCTTCCGAAAAAAGCCGATTGATCCCCAGTCGGCAACTTCACTGCGCCACGGAGCGAAACAGCCGGCGTCGCTGCCCCTTCCGTCAGGAGTTGATACTTACTCATCATTGTCGTATCCCCCAGCCCCATCACGTCCGGATCTCCGCTCATAATTGTTTGTCCGTTCCGAGTAACATTAAATAAAAAGTTGGAGTTCCTAAACGCAGCTCGTGCCGGATTCAAGCCAGTCGCTGCCCGCTCAGTCGCAGTAATGGCTCCATTCATAAATCCCTGATACCGGTAGAGCACCGGTACTTCCAGCCCAAGCTCCAATTTGTCAATGGCACCATAACGAAGGAAGAGACCGGATCTGAAGGTTTCAAATTTTACGTTCACGTTGATCGGTGGCGAATTGTCGTTATAGATACTGGCGGTCTCAGCAAGTTCCAACCGCACGTCCAACGTACCCGGTTTCACGACGGCTGCACGGTCGCCAGGAAGACTGAACACCAACTGCTGAAAGGCCTGGAAGTTTCTGACCGGGAATGGACCGAACCCCTCCGCCCCAACCAGTGCAGGCTGGAAAGTAAGGGGGACGAGGAGTGCGGCGAGAACGACTCGATAAAATATCATGCCCCAGCAAACATGACACGATTGTCCCTCAGTACGGGAAGTCGAGTCCCGCAAAGATCGCACCCCCCTCCCGGCTGTAGCCGTAGTCGACGCGTCCGACGACGTTGGGCTTGACGATCCCACGGAATCCAATACCCGGAGTCATGCGGTAGTCCTTATAGCTGACGTCTTTGAAGCTATTGAAGACCTGCCCTGTGTCCAAAAACGGCGCGATCTCAAAGTCCGCCGTCACCCCCACAAACTTCGTTCGCACCAGGTGAACACGCTCTTCGACGCTGAGCGCCACGAGATGCTTGTCGATGAAACGATCGACGCCAAATCCTCGCAGATTGTTCTGCCCGCCCAATGAACTTTGCTCGAAGAACGGCACCTGATCCCCGATGGTGGCTTGAAGGTCCGCCCGCACGATGAGAATCGCGCGCTTCGATTCACTCGGGAACAGCTTCTTGGCCTCGAGTTCATAGCGGGAGTAGACGGGGTGATCGCCATTGTGGAGGTTCTGGTTCACTTCCGCATAGGCCGTCACGGCCATCCCGTCGGTGGGTGAAACGAGGTTGTTCCGCGTATCGTAATAGAACGACGCCCGGTGTCCGAGAATGAGCGTCTCGCCTTGAACGCCGTCGACAGCGGGGAACTGGTCGCCCGTAAACGGAAGGTCCGTTGCGCCCTTTTGCAGACTTACTTGACGAAATCGCTGGCCAGCGGAAATCTGCGTGACTTCGTTGGCGTAGATGCCGAATCGCCAGTTTGCCCGCGCTTCACGCGCCGTGTAATTCGTTTGCTCTGACTCTGATGTCGCTTCCCCTAAGCCGAAAAACCGAGAAGTGGCGTTTTTGAAAAACGAAGCACCGAAGTTCAACGAGTAGCGCCCATTACTGAAGGCCGGATCGGCATAGCTGAATACCACTCTGCGCTCGATCTGTTCCGTATAGGATCCGATGAACCGAATTTCCCGCCCGCCCGGCTCGTATCGAAACAGATTGATCGAACCTCGCGATCCAACGATAGAATTTTGAACGAACATCGGGGCGACAATATACTTCAACTCCCCGTCAGGATCCGTGATCAGAATCGGGACGATCAACCCGGTATCGTTCCCATCATTCTTGCTGGTGGACACTGCTGGAATCGGGAAATATTGAGCATCAGCCCGTGCACAATCCGGTAGCGTGGCGGCATACGCCGTAAGGAACACGATGACAACGGCGACGAGGCCGCGCAAACTGATCATGGATTTCATGGAGAGATCTACGAGGTTTTGATCTTTTCGGATTTCTTGCGAAGCTGGTCCACCAAGTCAGCGTAGTTTGAAGAACGGAGGATCTTTGAGAACTGCCCCCGGTAGTTATTCACTAAACTGACACCGTCCACCACCACGTCATACACCCGCCAATCAGTCCCCTTATTGACCAAGCGGTAGTCGAGCGGAATTTCGGTCTTACCGGTCAATACCTTTGTCCTGACTTCGGCATAGTCTTTCTCAGTCCGTTCATTGATATACTGCACACCTTCTCCGGAATAGGTTTCGATCTTGTCGGCGTAAGAATTGGTCAAGAGTGTCTTGAACAGTGCGACGAATTCTTGTTTGTCTTTGTCGGACAGCGTATTCCAAGGAGCCCCCAGCGACCGCCTCGACATTTCCTCATAGTCAAACCGATCCCCGACAACCTGTTCCAGTCGCTGCCGGCGCTCTTCTCCTCTCCCCGGCTGTTTGAGTTCCTTGTCCCGAACGATTTTCAACACCTCGTCGATGGTGCTTTTCATGGCCTCGGTCGCGCCGCCTGCCACTGCCGGCTGGACGGCCACCTCGCCAAGCAGCAACAGCAGACACGCCATCCCGCTTGCGACTCTACCCCAACTCCATCTCTGCGCTTGTGCAACGGCAGATCCCTGGATCTCCATGTATCCTCCTCGTGTATACGGACCGTGGCGCGTGAAGCGCAAGACAGGTGAGAACTGCGCGACGTGGACAGATTGGATTCCGACCTCGTCTCGCTCGTCCCGCCTGTCTCGTGCGATTATCCTGCTTAGTTCACTTTGCCATGAACAAACTGACTCACCAACTCCTCAAGATCGAGGCCTGATTCGGTATCGCGTATCGTATCCCCCGGCTTGAGCGGATCGCCACCCCCTCCCGGAGACAGGGCCAAAAATTTCTCTCCAATGATGCCTCGCGTCTTGATGGAAGCAATGGTGTCCGTATAGAGCTTGACGGTGTTGTTGACCGCCAGTTTTACCATCGCACGATCCTGGTTGAGCGTAATCCCTCGGACTCTGCCGACTTCGACACCGGCGATTTCGATCGTCGAACCCGGTTTGAGCCCCGAGGCGCTGTTGAACTGCGCCTCGACTTCGTAGACGTCGCCGCCGATCATCTCGAGTTTCCCGAGCTTGATCGACAGATAC
>JBGPVY010000206.1:0-5504 GCA_041491905.1 Nitrospiraceae bacterium
TCTCACAAAGTAAATTTATCAAGTTTCAGAAAGGGATGAGACGACGGATCGAGTCGTTGCGCCCGAAAGCCGAAGAGAGTCTGGAACTCGCCGTCGATACGATGATGCAGGAGCGGGTCGACAGCTTCTTTCGTGTTGAACAAGGACTGGAGGAAATCATCAAGTCACTGGTCCAGATTGAAGAGGAGATTGGGGAGATCCGTGAGCTTTCCGGTGCGATGCGGCTGGAGTCCCGTCTCGAGTTTGTTGAAGATCGCTGGGACGATTTCGACAGCGAGATTCGAGAACGCCCCCGTCGCCGGCGCAAGAGAATCAGCCTGGCCGATATGCTGAAAGCCGCCGGTGGGGGAGGCAGCGATCTGTCACAAGGATCGAGCAGCATCAACAACGCGATGGATGCGTATGCCGCGATGGGCATGGAATTCGGCAGTTCGCTCGCCGATGTCACCGCCGCATTTCGTCAAAAGGCCAAGCAGCTCCATCCTGATTCGAATAACGGCGACCGCAGCGCCGAACCGGAATTGCGCCGCATGTTGGAAGCCTACCAGTTCTTGAAGGAATACTTGAGCCTCAGCAATGTCGAGCCTCCGCGGTCACCAGACGCCACCTACCGTCCAACAGAATGAGACACTGGTGACACCCCTCAATCCACCGCTGCCATATGTGACCGACCAGCGTACGCTTGAATCCCTCTGTCACACGTTGCGGCAGAGTCCGCGACTGGCTTTGGATACGGAATTCGTCGGAGAAGACACCTTTATTCCACGACTCGAACTGATCCAAGTCGCCACCGCCACCATCGCTGCCGTCATCGACTTTCCTGCCGTGCAGGCCAGAGGATCGCTCGACGTCTTCTGGGAACTCATTTGTGATGCCAAAATTGAGAAAATCGTCCACGCAGGGCGGCAAGATCTCGATCTTTTTGCCATACATGCGGGGCAGATCCCGAAGCCGTTTTTCGATACCCAGATCGCCGCCGCTATGGTCGGGTATGGCGCCCAAGTCGCCTACGCGAACTTGGTTCAGCGACTCCACGGCACGAAGCTGGCGAAAGCCCATACCTTTACCAACTGGAGTGCGCGACCGCTCTCGAATGACCAAATCGCTTACGCCTTGGAAGATGTCGAATTCCTCCTGTCAATCCATACGCATTTACGAGATCGCTTGAACAAACTTGGCCGTTTGGAGTGGGTCAGTGAGGAATTTGCACGCCTCGAAACGGCGGTGGGAGAAAAAAGTCGAGAGCCGCAGGAACGCTACCAACGAATTCGGGGGTGGGACACGCTGAAGCCCAATGGAGCTGCGGTGCTTCGTGAATTGGCTGCCTGGCGAGAAGCGGAAGCCCGCCGCCGGAATGTGCCTCGCGGACGTGTCATGCGAGACGAGGTGCTCCTCCAACTCGCACGCCATCCACCCAAATCGGTCAATGAGCTCCGTGGTCTCCGCGGTGTCCATTCCTCCGAGGTCGATCGACAGGGAGGACAACTACTGGCCACTATCACCTCGGCACTGGCGCTTCCATCGTCTGCATGGCCAGAGGTCCCTTGCGAGCGAAAACCGGATCCTGAGTCGACCGGCATCGTCGAACTCCTGCAAGCTGTGCTGAAGGCCCGCGCAGCAGAGGAGGGGATTGCCCCCACCATGCTTGCCACCAGCGCCGACCTACAAACACTCGTGGAAGCCAGGCAGAATCGAACAGCCCTTGATGTGCCCATCCTCCGTGGCTGGCGACGACAGCTGGCCGGGGACCTGCTATTACAAGTATTAGATGGAGCGGTCACCGTCGCCGTAGACCGAACCTCCGGTGCCCT
The DNA here is from genome assembly GCA_041491905.1 of Nitrospiraceae bacterium. Taxonomy (GTDB): domain Bacteria; phylum Nitrospirota; class Nitrospiria; order Nitrospirales; family Nitrospiraceae; genus Palsa-1315. Next base: position 1,812 of record JBGPVY010000206.1, read on the forward strand.
CCGGATGACCCAGGGACGCCTCTTGAACGCTCCAAGCTGACGAGCCGTCTCTCACTCCCCCTGCCTGACAACAACTTCATCTGACTGTTCAAAAACGGCCCTGACTCAGCCCTTGCCCTCGCGGCTCCCTCGCAAGGCACCCAGCGGACGCCTGATTATCACCGGAAAAGCCATGGGTTTGCAGGCTCGTTGTAGCCTCCTCCCTAGGCAGGAACCGGCTGGTATGGATTTGGCACCAGTCTAGATGCCCCCCAGACCACTCATACAGAGGTACGAGCCATGCTGAGCCTGCTCTGGAAATCCTTCTTTGCTTTTCTCTTCCCTGGAGGGCTGATTTTTCTCATCGCGATTGGATTTCTCCGCCCCCAGGGACTCCCAATGTGGTTGCAACAGCCAATCGCAGCCTTGCCGTATATCGTCCTCACGTTTGGGCTCATCTTTGGCTGGTATTTTTCCAGTAGCCGCATGATCCTTTCCCTGCTTATGCTGGCACTCGCCGATCGAGCCCTGGTCTTACTTCCCACCACCGGTGCCGATCAGGAGGACTTACACCAGACGATTGTCGCCATAACCGCTTTTCTCGTCCCGCTCAACCTGTTGGCCTTTTCCATCCTTAAAGAAGATTCCCTCTCGACACTTCGTGGCTTGATGCGTGTAATGCTCGTCTTAGTCCAACCTGTTCTGCTGCTCTGGCTCTGCCTTCCGGACCAGCATGACCTGGCTTCCTCCTTCACATGGGAGTACATCCCCTCGCTGTACATGGAATGGACGCCGATTCCACAGCCGGCACTGTTTGCCTTTGGCACAGCGTTGCTGCTGCACTTTATACGATTCGTCCTTCATCGTGACCCACTGGAGGGAGGAGCAATCTGGGCTCTGTTTGCCGTTTTTGTGGCCTATCATACGAGCCGCTACGGCTGGCAACCGACAAACTTTTTCATGGCTGCAGGACTGATTCTCTTCGCCACATTGCTTCAATCCTTCTATCGGCAGACCTACCGCGACGAACTCACCGGCATTCCCGGTCGCCTGGCTTATGACGAAGCGATCGGGCAACTCGGGAAGCGATTTTCCGTCGCAGTCATCGGTATCGACCAACTAACTCAGTATGCCAATATTCACGGGAAATCTGTCAGCGAACAGATTCTGAAACTGGTTGCACCCAGAGTTCATGCCACTTGTTCTGGTGGGCAGATCTTCCGTACGACCGGAGAGGAACTCACCGTACTGTTCCCTGGAAAATCGAACACCGAAGCCTTGAGTACGCTGGAGACTGTCCGTAAAACGGCCGAAGCCATCAATCTGTTCCTCCGAGGACGAGATCGGGTCTGGGAAAAGCAGCGAGCGACCCAAAAGACCGGATCACGCGACCAGGCACTCCCAATCACTCTGAGTATCGGTGTGGCGGAAAAACTGAACGACAGCGCGACGCTGACTCTGGTGATCAAGTCGGCCTACCGCGCCCTCTATGAAGCCAAAGGCGCAGGAGGGAACGTCGTGAAGCGCGGACTCGAGGCGGTTGCTCCGGCACGACGGTCTTATGCCGGATCAGGAAAAATTGTCGCGAGTGGAGAATACGAAACCTAGGTCCTGCTAAAGAAGTTTTTTCACAGATTCCGCTGGTCTGGCCAAGATCACCTTCTCACCCTTTTCGACAATCGGGCGCTGAATGAGATCCGGATGGGCCACCATCACATCAAGCCATTCATCATCCGAAAGATTCTTTTTCGCTAAACCGAGCTCCTTGTAGATGTCCTCTTTGGTTCTCAGAATATCCTTCGGTGAGAGACCCGCCTTCTTTAAAAGATTCTTGAGTTGTGCCTGAGTGAAGGGCTTCTCATAGTAGTTGATGGCCGTGAAGGGCTTGCCGCTCTCTTTTAACAACTGTACCGCCTGACGGCATGTACTACAGGTTGGTTTCTGGTAAATCGTCACCTCAGCCATGTTCAAACTCCTTTCTTAGCCGGACTATGAATAAACCGGGTTAGCGTCTCTCGCCCGCCTTGACGCCATTTTTACCCATGTGATACATGGGGCGCATCTTATTCACATGAATGCCCATTATGCCAACGCCAATCTTCGGAACCAGTTCCACCGGTCAGTTTTCGTGCACGACGGACACCCAGCATACCTTACGAGATCTCCGCACGAAGCGTAAGGGACAGCCGGTATTCGTTCTCGGACACATATTAGCCAGAAAAGGGCAGGAAGGAACCTTCGAGGTCTTTAACGACCGCTTGGCCATCGTCAAATTCTCCGACGGCGGCTCGATCGGATATGACCCGCTGGAGCTGCTCTTGCCCACCCACATCGACGATAAGGGAACCGCCTACTTCGAAATTCGCCCCTGCCGGCAGTGCGAACAACTCTTCCCCCTGACCGCCGAGGAGTGTGAAGCAGCAGAAGAACCCTCTCTGTGTCCGGAATGCCGCCGCGCCTAACAGGATGCTGAAAAAGTCCGCCAGCGTCGTTCTCACCTTGAAAGCATCCTCAACGTAGCCCAGAGGCTACGCCTCCGGTGCTTTCATCGGCTGCGGCCTTGCTGGACGGCCTTTTTGAGCATCCTGCGCGGTGTTTCCCTATTATTGTCTTAGTCGTGCGGCCCATTGAACTTCCACCGTACCATACGAGTTTTTCCGCAACCCGCTAACCCGTCCAGACTAATCGACCAGCGGCGCGATCTCGATCGCCTTCTTAATCAAGCAATCGCCCGCAAACGACTGTAAGGACATCGGCAACATGCCGGCGTCGATCACGTGCACCGTGACAACCTGAAAGCCTTCAGCGATTTTGTATCCTTCGAGCTTCATGGCATGACAGATTTCCAGTTTTTTCCAAATCAGATTATTCAGGATCGTCTCCGACGCGAGTAGCTTCATATCTGACACTGCGTCATTCACCAAGACCTTCGCCGACACCCGTGCCTTATCTTTTGGCACCTCGCTAACGACGGCAAAACTAATGAGCTCGCCGTCGGCCTGGACCAAGGAGGCTGTCCCCATCGCGATGAGGCCGACCAGTATCAACAGGAGGGACAAACGCGGAGTCATCGCTTACCTCCTCTGCGTATCCAATGCCTGACTCAAGCGAGACGGGCGAGACTGGCGGGAAAAGCGCGACTGGTGAGACGGTCTGAAGACTGAAGGCCGAAGTGTTCGGAACTTCGAACCCCGACCTTCGGACTTCGACCTTCGGATCGCGCTTGCCTTTCCCCGGTTGTGAACGGCCGGCAAATTGAGTATGCCAACCGATAAGAGCCATTTCAAGATCCTGCCTCTCCGAACATGGTAGACTGTCTCGACTCTTCCTATCTCCTGCCACTCAGGTGAAGGAGCACAATCATGCCGCATGATTTCATGCCGGGACTCGCCGGCGTCCCAGCAGCCAAATCCGCGATTAGCGATGTGGACGGGCAGCGCGGTGTGCTGGAATATCGCGGCATCCGCGTCGAAGAACTCTGCCAGCGATCGTCCTATCTCGAAACCGCCTATCTGTTGCTGTTTGGACACCTTCCCACGCAACCGCAGCTTGCGCGATGGAACGAAGACATCGTCCATCACCGTCGCATCAAGTTCAAGATTGTCGATTTATTGAAATGCCTTCCGGAGCAGGGCCATCCCATGGACGCCTTGCAAGCTGCGGTCGCCGCTTTGGGCATGTTTTATCCAGGCCGGAATGTCCAGGACGTCGAAA
>JBGPVY010000045.1:0-15962 GCA_041491905.1 Nitrospiraceae bacterium
ATTAGTTTCCTCAAGACCACGCCGCATGGCCGACTCCCCCTCTTGGTCATGGTCCCCTGGTTCATTTGTGGCGTCGCCCTCTTTGTGGAACTGAATTTTCGTGGATTTCTCCTCGGACGGCTGGCCGCACTTGAATCGGGGCTATGGAGATCCGGCTTCGCCCAACGCCTCTCGCCTCTCGCCCTCATCACCTGCGCACTGACATTTGCTTTCGACCCCTTCATGGTGAATACTTTCCAGCACCTTCATTGGATCGCGCTATGGGACGGCCTCATCTGGGGAATCATCTGGCTACGCACACGTAATCTCTGCATCACGATCGTCGCGCATGCGGTCGAGGTCATCGTGATGTACAGCGCGGTGAGAATGGCGATTGGATAACGATCGTTTCATTCTTCCATTGACGATTGACTTATTGAAATAATTCCATGATCCAATGACCCACTGGTTCAATTTCAATGAATCCCTCCTTCTCTAGCTACCTCGTCAACGATGTCTTCGGTGACCCCGGAGTCTATGTCGAGGTCCGCTGGTCGAAGCGGGCGCTGTTGTTCGACCTGGGTCACAACGACAGGCTGGGACCGAGGAAGCTCCTGCATGCCAACGACATATTTATTTCTCACACGCACGTGGACCACTTCATCGGGTTCGATGCAGTCCTGCGAGTGGCCTTGGGGCGAGGCAAGACCGTCCGACTATTAGGCCCTCCTGGATTAATCAACAATGTGCAGGGCAAATTGCAGGGCTACACATGGAATCTGGTTGATGGCTATCCACTGACCCTCGACGTCCAGGAATTTCATCCGCAGGAAGTCCGGCGGGCACTGTTCCGTGCAACCGACGGGTTCCGCCAGGTTGAACAACCGGCTCGCCCTCTCCTGCCGGAACCAGCTACAGGTAAATTCATGGTCCTCAACGATCCCATGTTCACCGTGAGCGCGGTCTCCTTGAACCATCGCGTTCCCTCGTTTGCCTATTCCCTGGAGGAACAGTTCCACATCAATGTGAACAAGCAGAAGCTCCACGAGGCGAACCTGCCGGTCGGTTCTTGGCTCAAAGACGTGAAAGAGTACATCTGGCAGGGTCAACCGGATGAGTTCCGCTTCACGGCCACACTCTATGACAAGCACCATCGCGAGGAGCGAGAGCTTGTGTTGGGCGAGATCAAAGAACGATTCTGCACCATCTCACGCGGGCAAAAGATCTCCTACGTCGTCGACGCTCGATACGATGAAGAGAACGAAGCGAAGATCGTCGCCCTTGTCCAGGGCTCGGACCTCTTCTACTGCGAGTCGCCTTATCTGGAGGTAGATGCCGGAAAGGCCCGCGATCGCTACCACCTGACCGCGAAGCAAGCAGGACTCATGGCACGCAAGGCCCAAGTGCGCGACCTCGTTGTCTTTCACTTCTCACCCCGGTATACAGGTCAAGGCGAGACGTTGGAGCGGGAAGCGATGGAAGCGTTTCAAAGAATCTGAGGAGGAGATAACGTGAGCGACTTCGTGAAATATTCCTTGTACTTTCTGCTGGGCGGAACCATTGTGAGCGTCTCTACCTACCTCGGGTCTCAAGGCAAATCGTTCCTCGCCGCCTTTGCCAGTACCTTCCCCGCCATTACCGGTGCTACGTTCATCCTCATCTATCTGAATGGGGGCAACGACGCGATCGTGAGCTACGCGAGAAGCTTGCTGTGGTTCGTCCCACCCTGGATGGTCTACGTCGTTTCCATGATAGCGGGCGTCCCCCGATTCGGCTTCTGGCCCGCCATGATCGGCTCTCTCGTACTGTATCTGAGCTGCGTTGGGCTGGTGAAGCTGGTGTTGAGGTAGGTCTTTTGGGGACACGAGTCCGGTGGTCTCTTTACCAAATGCTCAGGCCGCTCCGCTGAAATGGAACCGGTTCATTTCACCGAGTGCCGACAACATTTGCTCGAGGGCTGCGGTGACAGAGCGGCTCGCAGCCTGGGATGGGCCATCGGCCCCAGCCCAAATGTTGGGAGGGTTTTCGATCTCTCGCACGTTCTGACAGAACCGGACGATAGTCTGTTTCCAGTGGATGGGGCCTGATCCTTCATCAAGAAATTGGACTCGATCCTGCGAGAAGGGCTGGTCAAACTGCGCAGCCCGCATCTGCCACATTTGCTCCATCGCCTTCTGCCGCTCGGGACTGAACTCCAGCCCACTGGCCCGTTCGTTGAGCGCCGCGGAGAGTCCCCCGACGATATGGTCGACCTCCGATTCGGGGAACACGCCGACACAAGATTGCATGAGCAGATATTTGTGAAAGAGGAACACCTCGGCGCTGATACGTGCTTCGTTCGCGGAAGGATCGTAGGCTCGGGCCAGCTCGCGCAACACGTCGCCCGACGCTCCTTCAAGGCAGGAGCCCAGCAAATGGGCCAACTGGCGACCGAGCCCGAGATACTCTGCTTGAGACAGGCGCTGCATGATCCTATTGTGGTTCCACAACCACCGCCGTGCCGGTGGCGCTGACCATCAACATGCTGCTGCTGGCGCCGATCGTTTCATAGTCGATGTCGATGCCGACGATGGCATTGGCGCCCAGATTCCGAGCCTGATCGCGCATTTCGTCAAGCGCAATGTCTTTGGCCTTGCGCAGCTCGGCTTCATACGCCGCCGATCGGCCTCCCACGATATCACGAATCGACGCGAAGAAATCCCGAAGATGTTCGCGCCGAGGATGGCATCCCCAGAGACCAATCCCAAATACTTGACCGCTTTCTTTCCGTCGATACTCGGTGTTGTCGATAGAATCATATTCCCCTCCCGCTGAACGCCCCCATCCTCTCACCATTTGGAAGGAATCGCCAAGCCTTTCGCCGAATCCCCCGCTCCCGAGAAATCTGAACGATACCCATCATGCCCGGGAGAGGATCGGACGCCGGAGTAGATATTCATGAATGGTCCGCGCTACGATTATGTATTTGTCTCGCTTGGAGCGCGCGCCGTGGAACGTACTATTTTACCTCAGAACCAGTCTGCAGACCTCATCGTCGAGGGTGCGCGGCAGAATAATCTGAAGAACATCTCGCTCCGTATCCCGCACAATCAGGTCACGGCAATCACCGGCGTATCAGGGTCGGGGAAATCCTCTCTCGCGTTCGACACGCTGTTCGCCGAAGGCCAATGGCGCTATGTGGAATCGCTCTCCACCTATGCCCGCATGTTTCTCGATAAGGTCAATCGGCCCGATGTCGACCGGCTGATCAACGTCCGCCCCGCCATTGCTATCGAGCAGAAGAACCCCATCCGCACCGCCCGCTCGACGGTCGGGACCACGACCGAGATTGCCGACCTCTTGCGACTCCTGTTCGCCAAAGTGGGCCATCCGGTCTGCCCCGATTGCGCCATCGATGCACGCAGCTTTCACCCTGGCAGCGTCGTCGACGATCTCCTGAACCATTGCGGCGATGCACGAGCGATGATCCTTTTCCCTGTCACAGCACCGACGCCGAAACAGGACCAGGCCCTTCTCCAATCGCTATTGCTGCGCGGATTCACCAAAGTACGGTGCGGTGCGGAGACCCTCGATCTCCATGAGATCCACACCCTTCCCAAAACAAGGCCCGACCATCTTCATGTGATTCTCGATCGGCTTGTGATCCGGGAAGACAACCGATCCCGCCTCGTCGAAGCGATCGAAACCGCGTTTCGCGAGGGCGAGGGCCTGTGCCGCGTGGAGGTCATCGATCAGGGCCCCCGAACCTACAGCACGAACTTCCGCTGCCAACAATGTGGCCGAACATTCGAACCGATTCGTCCTGTCCTCTTTTCCTTCAACCATCCGCTCGGGGCTTGTCCGGAGTGCAAAGGGTTCGGCAATATTCTCCGTTACGATCCCGACCTCGTCATTCCCGACCACAGCAAATCGTTGGCCCAAGGCGCAATCGAGCCCTGGAGCAAACCCAGCGGCGATTGGTGGCAGAAACAAATGTTGCTCTCCATGAAACGGCGTGGGGTCGACCTCGCCCTCCCCTACAAAGACCTGCCCCAGCATATCCAGCAGATGCTCTGGCAGGGAGAAGGCAAGATGGAGGGCGTGCAACAATTTTTCGAATACTTGGAAGGGAAGCGCTACAAGTTGCATGTGCGCGTGATGCTCAGCCGCTACCGGACACCGGTCCCCTGCCCAACCTGTGAAGGGTCTCGGCTCCGACCGGACGCCCATTACGTGAAGATCGCGGGCAGAGATATTCATGAGCTTTCTGCGCTCACGATCGAAGAGGCTACCGCTTGGATCACATCCCTCACCCTCTCTCCCTATGAAGGGCAGGTCGCCCGCGACATTCTCAGACAACTGACGGCCAAGCTTGGCTTTCTCTTACGCGTAGGACTCAGCTATCTGACACTCTCCCGTCAGACCCGCACGCTCTCGGGAGGAGAGGCCCAGCGCGCAGCCTTGGCCAATCAACTCGGTGCACGTCTGGTCGGCACGCTCTACGTCCTCGACGAACCGACCATCGGTCTCCACCCGCGTGACACCGCAACGCTCGCCGGCATCCTGCGAGAGCTGGCAGTCCAGGGCAACACGGTGGTCGTCGTCGAACATGATCGCCAGATGATGCTGGCGGCCGACTATCTTGTCGAGCTGGGCCCTTTGTCAGGAGAAAAGGGTGGCGAAGTGATCTGTGCGGCACCACAACAGGAATTCATTGCAGACCGGCGGTCGATCACGGCGCGCTACCTGCGTGGCGAAGACGAGATTGCGACGCCCCGCTCTCGGCGAAGTGGAAATGGAAAATTCATTGTTATTGCTGGTGCTTGCGAGAACAACCTCAAGGATCTATTCATTAGAATTCCGCTCGGCATGTTGATCTGTATCACCGGCGTCTCGGGGTCCGGCAAAAGCACGTTGGTCGAAGACACGCTCTACCGAGCCGTTGCCCGTGCCTTTCGTGTTGAGTCACTGCCAATGGGCAAGTTTCGCGCGATTAAGGGGATCGAACATCTGACCGGCATCAGGCTCATTGATCAGGAACCGATCGGCCGAACGCCACGCTCGAATCCGATCACCTACCTGAAAGCATTTGATGAAGTTCGCTCCCTCTTCGCTTCGGAGCGCGATGCGCTCAGAAGCGGGCTCGCACCAGGCCATTTCTCCTTCAATACCACTGGCGGCCGGTGCGACCGGTGCGAAGGGAGTGGCGTCGAAAAACTCGAGATGTATTTCTTTGAAGATATCTATGCCACATGCGAAGCCTGTGACGGGAAGCGATTCAAACCGAACGTCCTCTCCATTCGCTATCGCGGAAAAACGATCCATGATGTGTTGCAGATGACGGCTGAAGAGGCGCTGGGCTTTTTTAGCGGCTCGCCCAAGCTCACGGAAAAACTCCGCCTGCTCTCGTCCATCGGACTCGGCTATCTCCGGCTCGGCCAATCCGCGACGACACTCTCAGGCGGCGAGGCCCAACGGTTGAAAATTGCCGCCGAACTCAAAGACTCGTCCGCGAAGAATGTGCTCTATATCATGGACGAACCGACCACCGGCCTTCACGTAGAAGACATCAAAAAACTCTTGGCGATGCTGCAGAAGCTGGTGAACAGCGGCAATACCGTGGTAGTGGTGGAACACAACCTCGACGTCATCAAGTCAGCGGATTGGATTATCGACTTAGGACCAGAAGGCGGCTCGGCAGGCGGACACATCGTGGCAGAAGGGAGACCGGAACAGGTGGCGAAGATCACGGCCTCTCATACTGGACGATTTCTCGCCCCTCTGCTTGCGTATGAACAGAAGGCACGCCAGCGCCTATAGGCCCGGCCGCTTCTCGGCCGTCAGAGATATCTCTATTGGCTGTCCGGCTCGACGCACATCTAACCGGAGGATCTGCCCGGCTTCGACCTGACAGAGTTGTTTCGCCTCCCGCCCTGAAGACACGCTAGACAAGCCCGCGCCGTTACAGGCCACCACACGATCTCCTACCTTGAGGCCCGCGTTCTCGGCGGGCAGACTGCTGCGGAGTTCCCGCACGAGGTAGTATCGAACGCCCGCTGATTCCTGTAAGTCCCAATTGACTCCGATCCGTCCGGACCCGAGTAACCCAGTTTGTGAACCGAACCGGGTAAGAATGCGATGTGCGATGAGGCGGGCTAAGCCCTCGGGATCATCGGCCGTGGCGTCAGAACTATGTCCCTCCCCGTTGAACAGGACTAAGCCACTTTCCACATCGATCATCCGTAAAGCCAGCGACACGCGGCTGACCTGCTCTCCCTCGGTTCGCTCCCACTGTTGCACTTCGCCTACCACAATGGCCTGCGCCCCGACGAGTATCCCGACTTTCAGCACCTCGGCATCATCCGCGTACTGCAGTTGGACGACCTGTTCCTTGAACACTTCGTCGAGTTCGGCTCGCTCGACCATGTTGATGTCCAAATCCAAGAGTAATGTCGTCACAATCCCGGCGACACGCGAGCCGGATCCTTGGGCGGCTACCGCATCGACGAACGGCATCACGGCCATCGTGCGATAGCGACCGATCGTATCTCGACTAATCGGGCCGACGCCGGTCACGACCGGCTCAGGACGTCCGAGCATCCCGCCGGATCCTAGGGCGGCAGTGCCGGACGAAGCACAGGCGCGGCGCCGCTGCAGAATCGCAGCGGGCGTACCCCATGCACAGAGTTCATCGTTCACGAGAACCACATGGTAGGGGTACTCGCGCTGATGCTCCATTGCAATGTTCGTAAAGGGATAGATGATGCAGCCGCCGACCCAGATCGAGATCGGGCAGAGGGCCAACTCATAGAGCCACTGTTTGCGGGCCGTGAGGGAATACTCCCAAACCAGCAGACGGCCATCGTCATGCAGCACACGGTCCGGCCTACCGATCGGTTCGATCACCTCGGCCTTCGTCATCGGCACAGCCAGCCGGTCCAGCTTGGATTCCGACTTCACAATCGTGTAGGCGACCCCGCAAGCCGAAAGTGTGCTGGCAAGACCAACGATCACGAGTGTGAGGATGAGCGCGGAACACTGGATGGAAGGAACCGCCTGCTGCATCGGCATCACTGCAAGCGTAACACTCCGGGAGCGAGGGCTGCAACGCGGAGAGGCGGGAGGACGGATAGGGATCAGTTCAAAGAAGGGTCGAACGGCATGTCCGCGTAATGGCGATAGTCGTCACCCATGGCGCTCACGATGTCCGGCCAGATACGTGTGGGATCTTTGTCGAAGACGGCATTGGGATCTGCTGGAATGGTAAACCAGGATCCGGTTTGCATTTCAGACTCCAGCTGCCCTGGGCCCCATCCGGAATATCCGATATAGGCGCGGAAGGCCTCACGCCCCTCACTAGTAGTCAAAATACGATCGACGAGGTCTGTATCCCCGCCGAGACAGATCCCATCGAAGACATGATGAGAATTCTCAGGCAATTGATCCAAGCGATAGAGCATCATAACCTGGTTTGTTTGCACCGGCCCTCCGGAGAAGAGGACGTGCCCTTGGCCTTCGAGGATTGGTACTTGAGGCAACGCCTCCGAGACCGACATCGCCGTCGGGCGATTGACGACGACACCCAGCGCACCTTCGGCCCCGTGCTCGCAGAGCAACACGACGGTCTGCCGAAAGTTCGGATCGCGCAAGGACGGTGCCGCGATGAGGAAGACGCCTTTCCCGAGTGGAGCTTTCATGTTGTTAATCCTACCGCGCTGACCTGTGTCGCGCAAGTGGCACGACGAACCGAACCTTGCGGGATAGCCAAGCGAGACTGGCAGGATGAGTTGATCCGGTTCATATGGTTTGTCTTGTTCATCTGGTTAGTCTAGTTCAACCAAATACACGAGACAAACCAAACAAACCAGAGCAACCAGCCGGTTATGTTTCAGCATCCTGCTAGCGATAGAGGGATTCGCGTCGATCGCGGAGTAGATCGTTGTAAGGCGTGATGGCTTTGTTCCGCGCGTCGGCAGGATCGATCTCGACGATACAGAGTTCTTCCTGGTCCCGCGGCGCGCGATGCAGAATCGCCCCGCGTGGTGCGACGACTTCACTGTTCCCGATAAACGTCAGTTGATCTTTGCCGCCTCGCGCTTCGCCCCCTGTGCGATTACACGTAATCGCGAACACGCGATTTTCCAGGCACCGAACCGGCATGGAGTCCGGGCAATTGGGCAACACGAGGTTCGAGGGATGGCAGATGATCTCTGCCCCCTTGAGCGCCAACGTGCGAGCAGCCTCCGGGTAGTACCAATCGAAACAGATCATCGCGCCGATCTTGGCCGGTCCGATATCCCACACCTGAAATCCCGTGTCGCCGGGCGTAAAGAACAGCGTTTCCTCAAAGAACAGATGTGTCTTGCGATAACACCCGATAAACCCGGACGGACCGACGACCACGGAGGAGTTATAGCAGGCAGCCCCGGCACGCTCAGGAAGACCGGCGACTATCACCATCCGGCGCCGTTTCGCAAGCTCGATCAGCCGCTGTGTCGTCGGTCCATTCGGCACCGACTCTGATAGCGTGATCACTTCTTGCTGCGACACGAACTGATAACCGGAGGCACACAATTCGGGCAAGACGATCAGATCCGCGTCAGCCCGGTCGAGTGTTTCCACAACCTTATCGAGATTCTGCGACACCTCGCCGAACCGTGGAGTGAACTGAAAAAATCCCACACGCATGATCGTCATGTCTCCAGAACAAAACGGGCAGGGTTGCCCCCGCCCGTTCAAAAAGATCTCTGACCGAATGACTTACTTCACTTCGGACAAATGGGTGACCGCCTCTTCGGCATGTTGTGTGCCCACATCGGCGTGACCGGCCTTGCCTTGGGCCACGGCTTCCTTGAGATGCTTGATCCCTTCATCCACATGCGGATTCTTCCCGGCCGCCCCCGCATGCTTGAGTGCTTCCTCAGCATGTTGCACCAGGGCGTCGGCATGCCCCTGTTTGCCATGCGCCACGGCTTCCTTGGCATGTTCCAAGGCTTCAGCCGCATGCTTGTCAGCGGCAAGGGCGAGCCCGCTGAACAGCGGGAAACCAACAAGCGCGGCAACCGCTGCCACAGCCAGTGCTCCGCGATGGATTCTCATTTTCATGGGTTCCTCCTCAGTGGTTAAGGTTCATTCGACGGGTGAACGATATGATTAACCGGCCCTCCTCAACTCTCCTCTCCCATGATTTTGCATACACCTTACACAGCCATTTTTTCACTGTCAAGAAGGCCTCACCTGGGGATCGACGTTCAGGATATGCTGCAATCCCTTGGCGTCTTTTTCCACCGGACAGGCAAAATCCCTACTCCACTCCCACCAGGATCCCGGATAGTTGCGGATCTTCCGATACCCGACGAGTTTGAGGACAAAATACAGCCAGGCTGAACGGACGCCGCCGGTGCAATAGCAGATGACCTCTTGATCCTGCGTGAGACCTTTTTCGGCGAGACTCTCCGCGATCGTCTGCAGATCTTTCACTGTGGCGTTTGCTTGAAGAAATCCAGTCCAAGCGAGATGAATCGCGGAGGGAATGTGGCCGGATCGTGGTATCCCCGAAATCTCTTTCCCAAGATATTCTTCGAGGCTGCGCGCATCGACGATCACGGTGCCAGGACGCGGCTGTTTCACGAGGTGCTTCAGTTCATCTTTGCCTGCGATTACGGCGGCCACCGGCTTGACGGTGAAGGTCCCCGGCTTGACCGTCACGCACCCATGCTCGAACGGCCGTTTTTCCTGCACCCACTTGACCCACCCGCCGTCGAGAATACGCAAATGCGTGTGCCCGAGATATTCCAGCATCCAGAACATGCGGCCTTCGTCTCCCCAGTTGTCGAACGGATTGGAATAGATAACCACATCGCTGTCCTGACTAATGCCCAAGGCGCGGATCTTCTGTTCCATTCGTCCGCGATCGGAATCGAGCAATCCCTTCGGCACGGCATGGGGGTCGCTGTACTCATGCCAGGTCGAATGCACAGCCCCTGGAATATGGCCGCCGAATTCGTAGGCCGCCCGCCCACGCACGTCGATAACCACCAGACTAGGCTGCTCCAAGCTGCGCTGGAGGGTTTCGGTATCAATAAGCAACGTGTGTGTCATGTCGTTCCCTTGTGGTCTGAGCTTTCGCGATCAGCCCTTAGCTTCGGCCTTACAACTTAACCCATCCTGCTGACGCCTGACCGCTGAAAGCTGATTGCCCTCGTTTAATACCGCGGCAAGCGCACCGGACAGCGGAAACTCCCGCTCGTATAGGACGAATCGATAGGGATCGTTCCCCGTCAGCCCATATTTAGTCTGCAGCATCTCATGTTGCTGATCGGTCTGGATGTGGTACTGCACGCGCGTCTTGACTTTCAGGCCCTCTGCCCGAGGCGGGAGTTGGTACGCAAATTGGTATTCCCGGCTGGCCAAGGGCATCAAGCGATTATCATATAACTCGACGATGGCCGGCTGCCACATGATCCAGCGGCCCATCGTCGCTGTTTCGTGATCCAGCACCCGCCCCTGCTGATCTTCTACGGAAAACTCCACCGTGAAGTACCGATCAGGATCGCCAGTCGGAATCTTATGGCCAGCCCCTGCGTTGATCAACGTGAGCGTAAACCCGACTCGATCGCCCGGCTTGGGCGAAGCGGTGTCGGCCCTTACTTGTATTCCCACCGCCCGCTTCACCATATCGGGGTCGTGCCCGCCGCGCCAGAGGTGCCGGCGTCCACGTCGGATCGGACTATTCACCGCGATCGGCCGATCGATTTCAGGCATGTGGCAGCTCTGGCAAATGAAGCCCCGCTCCTGCATGAAGAACTTGCCTTCGTATTCCGCGTAGGTCCCGCAAGGTCCCACGTTATAAAACTGGGCTGGTCCGGATACGACATTGTGACAGCGATAACAGATCTGGGCCGTCCTGAAATTCGGATCGAACTTGGTCGGGTGCGGCGCGGCGGAATCTTCGAACGGTCCGTAGATAACTCCGTCCCGCACATGACAGGCCGCGCAGGTCACCGATTCTTTCTGATACTCGGGATCGTACTGGGGATTGGGCTCTTGAATCGCCTTCTCCACCCGCCCTCGCGGAATCTCTTTCACCAATGTCGGCTGCTGATTTTCCAGCGGGGTGTGACAGTTCAAGCACACCCAAATATTCTTGTCCTTTTTCCAATAGGCCTGAAAAAACGGATCCACATAGGCATGGGCGTGGATACTCGTCTTCCATTCGTCGTAGATCTCGCGATGGCATTGGCCACAAGACTCAGCCTTCAGGCTCGTCAGACCCTCCGGAATTTTTTGAAATGGAATCGCGTGGGCATAATCCGACCGCAACCCGAAAATCACGACCGGTTTGATCTCGGTGTAATACAGATAAACGAGCACACCCGCCAGGACGCACCCGAGCAGAATTTTGACAGAGGTATTCATGCGGCTAAGAGCCCCTGAATGTGACGATCGACCGAGGCAGCCAAGGCCGTCAGATTATACCCACCTTCGAGCGACGAGAGAATGCGTCCGCCGGCTTGGCGCTTGGCGATGCCGGCCACGATGCCCGTGAGATCCGCGTAGCCCTCTTCCGTCAACCCCATGCTCGCGAGCGGATCGTCTTTGTGCGCGTCGAAGCCGGCTGAGATGATCACGAATTCCGGTTTGAACGCATCGGCCGCCGGCACCAACGATTTCTGAAAGATGGCGCGATACTCCTCATCGCCCTCACCCGCTTCCATCGGCACATTGATCGTGAACCCTTCCCCTGCTCCCCGTCCCCGTTCCGATTCTCGACCTGTTCCCGGATAGTGCGGGTATTGATGCGTGCTGAAGAAGAGCACGGAGGGATCATCCTCGAAACTATGCTGCGTGCCGTTCCCATGGTGCACGTCCCAATCGACAATCAACACGCGCTTGAGGCCATGCTTCTTCTGCACATAGCGCGCGGCAATCGCCACATTGTTGAAGAGGCAGAAGCCCATCGCGCGCCCCGCTTCTGCGTGATGCCCCGGCGGTCTCACCGCACAGAATACATGGTCCACTTGCCTGCTCATGATCGTATCGACAGCAACCAATGCCCCGCCGGCTGCCAGATAGGCGGCGGTCAATGAGCCGGGAGACATTGAGGTATCGGGATCGAGTGAAACCCGCCCGTTCGTCGGGGCGTGACTCTTCAGCATCGCAAGATACGAGGGCGTGTGAATCTGCGTAATCCATTCGTCTTCAGCCTCTCGCGGTTCAATCCTGGTCAGCCGAGCCGCCGTACCGCTCTGTTCCAGCTGCTGCATGATGGCACGCAGCCGGTTGGGAGACTCTGGGTGCCCGGCCCCCATGTCATGGTCGAGATAGCGTGGATCGTAGACGAGTCCGGTGTGTCCCATGATGCTACCCAGTGATCGGTGACGAGTGATGGGTGATCAGTAGTGATGAATGAGCGCTCCCGCCCCCACTCATCACCCTTCACGCATCACTCATCACATTTGGAATCGTAACATGCAGGAAAGCGCATAGACAACGAGCGCAAACGCATGCTACCGTCGTTGCAGCAAGCATCCAACGAGGAGAGAGGAATGCCGAATCCCCGCATTGAACCGCTCAAGAAAGTCCTGACGATTGATCCAAACGACGAGGTGGCCTGGTTTGGTCTCGGGAAGGCCTACATGGAAGATGCAAACTTCGAAGAAGCGGCCAAGGCCCTTCAACAATGCGTCACGGTGAAACCCACCTACTCAGCCGCCTACTATGCCCTGGCCCAATCACTCCACAAGATGGGACGTCTCGACGAATGCCGAACCGTCTGCGCCACCGGCATCGATGTATCTACGAAAAATGGCGATGCGATGGTGACAAAGAATTTTGAGCTACTCAAAGGCTCGTTGCCCGTCTAAGATATTGGTACTCCACTAATTAGCCTCACGCTTCACGAACGACGTTCATTAGACCGGCTCCGTTCCTTCGTCGTCGTCTTCGGATGAGCGGCCGAGGGCTTCCGGCTGGCGCTTGGCGATTTCCTCGTATGCTTCATCGAGCCAGCGGCTCGCGCAGCCAAGGATCTCCCTGACCAACGGTTCCGGTTGGCCCGTGCGTTTGATGGTCCATTGGCAAACATATTCCAACAGCAAGTCCCGCTCGAACCGTTCCGACGATTGCATGGCCAGCGAAGTCATTTCGCTCAGCCCCGTCTTGAGAATCTCGGCCACTGTGTCGCGCCCATAGGACGTGCTGGCTGTAACATATTGGACTGCCCGGTTGAGTTCTTGGTCGGTCATGAGGTCTCCCGTCACTCTTGTGGCGCATCATACCGAGAATGCCACCGCAGATGGAAGATTCTCCCTGGTCTTAGCCAGGACTATTCATGAATACCTGCTACGTCGTCCGATCCTCTCGCCCGGCGGGGCTTTTCTCGTTCGGCCTCCGCGACGGACTGCCTGTACGCCTGTGTCGGCCTCACTTGCGAGAAGCCCCGGCGGGCTTCGGTCTCAAACGCCTCGCGATGGCATTCATGAATAGTCCAGGCTAGGCCAGAGAAAATTTCTTCGACCGCATCAGCGGGAATGGTATGATCGCGACCGAGCAAGCCCACTCCGCATGATGCATGGGGGCGAGACTAAGGAGATGCGACGTATGCATGTGAAGACCAGCCGGAACACTTTGACCTCACGCACAACCTCTCCCCCACGAGGGCAGAGCCATACCGATTCCGAGCGATGGGATCTCTCACATTTGGCGAAGGATCCAGTGCAGCGTTTCGAGGCCCTGGTGGGAGAGATCGAGTCCATGGTAGCGCAATTTGAATCTGCGCGGGTCCAGCTCAGTCCGACCATGGCAACTTCAACCTTCCACCCGCTGCTGACTCTCAGCGAAGACATCGCAGCTGCATCGTCCCGGCTCAGCGCCTATGCCTACCTCTGGTTCTCCGAAAACACGAAACACCTCGTCGCGCGTTCGTTTAAAACCAAGGTCGAGGAGCGGCTCACGGCACTCCACAACCGACTGGTGTTTTTCGACCTGTGGTGGCAGAGCGTCGATGAGGACAACGCGTGCCGGCTCATGACCGGAACGGGCACGTTCCGGTATCACCTCGAAACCATTCGCCGGTTTCAACCTCACACGCTGTCTGAACCGGAAGAGAAGATCATCAACATCAAGAACGTCACGGGTCGCAGCGCAGTCCATTCGCTGTACGACGTCGTGACGAACGGGTTCATGTTCACGCTCACCGTCAAAGGCAAACGGAAGATGATGACGCGCGAGGAACTGACGTCCTTTCTCCGCCATGCGCAGGGACGACTGCGTGAAGCCGCCTATCGAGAGCTATACCGTGTCTACGCTGGTCAGCACGATTTGCTGGGCGAAATCTACAAGACCTTGGTCAACGACTGGAAAGTGGAGAATCTCCAAGTGCGCAGGTTCGCCTCCCCGATTGCCACCCGCAACCTCGGGAACGACATTCCAGATGCCGCCGTGGCCTCGCTCCTGAAGGTCTGTCAGAAAAACGCCGGCATCTTCCAGGACTACTTCCACATCAAGGCTCGCCTATGCAAGATCAAGCCGATGAGCCGCTATCACATCTATGCGCCGCATCGGACGGAGCAGAAGTCCTATCGCTATCAGGATGCCGTCCGAATGGTGCTGGACGCCTACCGAGGATTCTCTCCGCAATTAGCTGAGTTGGCGGAACGGGTGGTTCATGAACGCCATATCGACGCGCGTCCGAGACCCGGGAAAATCGGGGGCGCCTATTGTTACAGTGTCGTCCCAAGCATGACCCCTTACGTACTGTTGAACTTCACCGGCGAGGCACGCGATATCGCGACGATGGCCCATGAGCTCGGCCATGCTGTCCACGGCATGCTGGCGGCGCAGCATTCCATGTTTACCTTCCATTCCACCCTCCCGCTGGCGGAAACAGCCTCGGTGTTTGGGGAACGTATCCTGTCCGATGCCCTCATGAACCAGGAACGGGACAAGAAGGTAAGGCAGGGACTCCTGCTCAACCAACTGGATGACATCTACGCCACGGTCCTCCGGCAAGCCTATTTCGTCCAATTTGAGAATCAGGCCCATGAAATGATTGCCCAGGACGCGACTGTGAAGGATCTGGCCAAAACCTATCTGGCCGAGGTGCGGCAGCAGTTTGGAAAAGGGATCAAGGTCCCGGATGAGTTTCAATGGGAATGGCTGACCATTCCACACATCTTTGCCAGCCCCTTCTATTGCTACGCCTACAGCTTCGGCAACTTATTGGTCCTCGCCCTCTACCGGATGTATCAGAAAGAAGGGGCAGCGTTCGTGCCCAAATATCTCGATCTGCTGAGTACCGGCGGGTCGGAGGCGCCGCAGACGATTCTCGCCAAGGTTGGAGTCGATATGGCCTCTGAAGATTTTTGGCAATCGGGGTTCGATACGATCCGCGAGATGGTCGATCAGCTGGAACAAACGCTGTGAAGCCGGCCCGACCGTTCCAAAACAACAGATACACCACACTCTGCCTGCCCCGCCCCCCTCTTGACACATGGAGAGGACGGGAGTATTATGATCTTGGTTGATAACGGTTATCATAATCGTTACCGTCGCGCGAGAACCCAGCTCGACGATAAAGGAATGCAGCCCATGTACCTCTGCCTCTGCAAGGGAATCACTGATTCGGATGTCCGTGAAGCAGGACAGGCGGGCATCGTCATGCCCTGCCAACTCAAAGCGAGGTTCGGACTGAAAGAGGCAGGATGCTGCGGTCGCTGCTCAAAGAATATTCATGAGTTTGCGCAAGTCGCGAAGAGTGCGCACCAAGCCCCTTCCCCCAACGGCGTACGAAGCTAGCCTGGACCAGGGCCTTCCCTCCCCCCCTTACAAGCTTGCTGCAATGCTGAAAAACTATTTTTAACCTGCTTGAGTTCTAACTCCAAGTGCAACACTTCAAGCCCTAATGGGCTACGGTGTTGCCATGCGAACGAGATCCTATAGCCACCTGAGTGCCGAAGAACGTGAAACCTTGAGCCTGGGTCTGGCCCGTGGTCATTCGTTGC
>JBGPVY010000123.1:0-8221 GCA_041491905.1 Nitrospiraceae bacterium
CCTAACCCATTCATCTTCAAAATCATATCGAGCGCCTGATCCCAGGGCACACTCACGAGCTTCATCGTGACCTTGCTCTTGACCCCTTCACCGACGACCATGTTAAACCCACTCACTTCAGCAATGAGGCGCAGCACATTACTGATGTCGGCCTGCTGGAAATCCAGCGAAATGCGCCGGCCGATATAACGCGTTTCTCCAACAATCAAATCTTCCTTTGGCGTGCTTTTCTCACCACCATCTGCTTCGGAGGTCATCTGGACAGGTCGCACATAAAATTTCGTTGAAGACCGCCGAACCGTGGCCATTGTCCGCTGAGCCACCCGAGAGGTGGCATCCGCCTGGACCGGCGGCATTACAGAATTTTCCGATTCGATGGTTTCAACCGCCTCGCCACGGTTAAGGTGTGTATCTGCACCCATATCCGTACCGGCGTCTTCCCGAAGAGTCACAATAAGATTCGCCCCTTGCGATTTAACCGAGTAGGCAGCCTTACCGGCAAGATCCAATACCACCCGTACTTTATCGGCATGATAACCCAGACGCACTTGCTTCAAAATTTGGTGATTCACAGATATGACTGGCTTGTGTATGGCGGAAGCCACGCCTGGAATGTCGATCATGAGACGTTGCTCATCAAGACGTGTCACCTCGTGGGCCAACTTGCCATCTCCCGAGATGACAACACGGATGTCGTCCGTGCCGCGCTGAACATCTATGCGAGTGAGGGTCTGCGCCAGACCTCCCTCGATGCTCGCGGGCATGCCTGAATCGACATTAGGTATGTCGGGTGACGCCCCCATCGATGGCATGGCCATCGGGACACTGAGCGCTCCCACCGCCGAGAGCACGCGAACAAATGCTGTAGTTGTCATGGTCAGCTTAGGTATCATTCTGCGCCCTCTTTTGGGTGAAGGAGCTTGACATACTCCCGCTCCTGTTTACTCCCATACACATCTGTAAACCTTTCTTGCACCACAATACCCTTTTCCGTCACGGCACTCACCACACCATTATTGGGACCGATTCGCGTTCCTCGACGCACCGTATATCCATTCCCATCTGGCGTCTGAACCATCGCCGTATTGCCATAGGCCCCCCATACCACAGCGATCAGGTTCATCTCAGTGAGCCCAACGCGCTGGAGCGGAGGTAACGTGGGGTCAATCGGCCCGAGTCCCAACTGTTGCAACACTGGCACGAACGGATCGCGCCGCCCAGAAGGGTCGTAGGAATGTGCGCTTGCTGGCTCCAACATTGAATTGGGTGCAACTGGTTGAGCATTCTCATCGCCAGCTGCCCCGGCTGCGGTTGGAGACGGTGCGTGCTGCGGCACATCGTTGAGAGAAGACACTTTTATGGAATCCTGTAAGGAATCCTGCCGCATTGGGCTAATTTGTCGGACATGAGAACTCATACCTGTCTCAGCAAAGCCCAGGCCGACTGCGACGAGCAGACCGGCGCATCCAATCAGAGTCATTCTTGTTGCCTTCATAGTCAACCGACAGTTTTCACAGATGGCATTCATCGCTCATGGCCTCGCACATATCCAAGACTCTGTGCCCTATTTCTTCTGAGGAGTCGCCGGAACCACCGCAGCCAGCTTGGTTTCCTCTGGTGCTGCATAGGCGACAAGGTCAAACACGGTCTGTGTGACAACCCGTCCCTTCTCAAACTTTGGAGCTCCCATCTTGAGGCCAGACACGGTCACAATTCGCGGCAACGCGTTGATTCGATCGAAAAACAAGGCTGCGGTATGGTAGCCGCCAGAGACCTCTACGTTCACCGGCATCCGCACAAAGAGTTTCGATGTATCCTCGCTCTTGGCACTCGGTTTCCACAGTTTAATGTCGAGTCCAAGGCGAATCCCCAAGTCTGACACCTGCTTGAGCAACATCACCGCCTCCTCTTCAGGCGGCAATCGTTCTTTCTTTTTCGCCAGCTCAATCTCTAGCTGCTTACTCGCAGCAATGAGTTCATCAAGATGCTTGACCTTAATGGTCAACGTTTGAATCTCGCCGTCGAGTGTGCTGATCGCTACCTGGAGCCCTGCAATCTCCGCAGATTTTGGCTCGGCTACATAGTAGTAGAAGCCCACGATAATCCCCGCAAGAACCATCAGAAGAAGCCCCAGCTTCTGAATCAATGGGATTGACCGCAATAGGTCAAGATTAATAACGGGCAGCTTCATGATTCTTACCCTTTGAGACGGAAACCAAGTTTAAACTGATAGATATTGAGTTGGCTCTCCACCGCAGCTCGACTTTCTTGAAGATTGATATTCGCGAAATAGTCGGTACGGCGCAGGTTGTTCACGAATTCCACCACATCATCGTTGGTCGCCGCACGACCCTCAAGATCAATCTCTTTCCCGTTGACCGCGACTCTCACTAGCCACACCTTCAGCGGTTCCAGACTCTGACTGACATGGTCGAGCACCTTGACAGGGCCAACACGTGACTTTTCCAATTCGTCAATAATACGATTTTTGTCTTCCAGCACTTTCTTCCGGCTTTCAAAATCAGAAACTTGCTTCACTTGTTCCTTCAGCTGCGCAACCTGCTTCTCCTTGTCGAGTTTTTCGGTCTGCCGCACATTTATCTCTTCATCAAGTGACGCCGAGTACCACCAGCATCCCGCCAGGGTGATGAACAACATCCCTACAGCCAACAGCCCCTGTGCTCTAACATCATACTGAGGCTTCGCCTTATGCCCCTTGGGCCCTGGCAATAAATTAATGCGAATCATCGATCCCCTACCGATCTAAGGGCCAATCCAACCCCCACGGCAGCCAGCGGAGCCAATTCGGCTAACGTATTCTGATCAAAATCGCTCCCTGATGTATCGATTTCGCCGAACGGATTTGCCACCTCGACAACAGCTTGCATTCGGTCTCTCAGTTGCGTGACCAGACCATTGACCTGAGCGCCCCCTCCGCACAAGAGAACCTGCTGAACGTCCGCATTCGACATGGTTGACTTGAAATAATCGATGGTCCGCGCAATTTCCGATGCGACCTCGGCATTGACACTCTCGAGGACCGTGGTCACCGCAGCCTGATTACTCCCTGCCGAACGTGCGCCTTTTTTCGTTTCCTCTGCCTCTTCGTAAGACATGCCCACTTCTCGCTGAATGGCTTCCGTATAGCGATTCCCCCCGATGGGAATATCACGTGTGAACAGCGAGGTGCCGCCTCGAACAATATTGACATTCATGACACTAGCGCCAATATTGACGAGCGCGGTCGTATCCTCCTGTGAGACAGGATAGTTGATCGCGTGCATGTTTTCGATCGCAAAGGCATCCACATCCATGACGATCGGAAACAACCCCGCCCCCTTGACGAGTTCGGTCAACTCATTAATCTTATCTTTCTTGGCCGCTACCAGAATGATCGACATCTCTCCCTGGGTATCGCCCGCGGCCTCGGAAGAGGGCAACACACTGAAGTCAATGTTTACCTCATTAATATCGAAGGGGATGTACTGCTCCGCGGCAAGTCTCACCTGCCCCTCCAACTCCTCATCAGGCATCGGCGGCAGGCTGATCTTTTTAATGATGACCGCATGGCCAGAAATCGACACAGCGACTTGCTTCACCTTGATGTTCGTTTCCTCAAACAATTCCTTAATCGCCGACACCACCCGCCCCTCATCCATCACCGTACCATCGACGATAACTTCCGGCTCGAGTGGTTTGAATCCAAACTTCTGGAGAATGTACCGCCCTCGGCTTTCCTTCAACTGGACGAGCTTGATACCACTCGACCCGATATCCAGCCCAACGAGCTGTCGCTTCGGGGTGAACATCGAGAACACATCAGTTTCGGTGAGACTCTTGAATGAACTCAGCATACGTGCCTCTGACTGTACATGACTATCCGCGCAGAGCAAATCTTTATGTGAATTTCGCACAGATTGTTAATCATGACCATACCCCAACTTCAACGTCTCAAAGAAAGAATGTGTGTCGAGACCATTCTGGCTATTCACCTGCGCCCTGCCCTCCACTCCGCATTCCCCTATATCTATATGGTGAGGAGCCGTTTGGACCTGAATCAGGTCAGACACATGTCTGAACGGTGCGTCTACACTGCGGATTGGCTTCATGCACATGCTAAGTATAGTTCAGATGCTCTACCTGTCAAGCAAATCACTTTTCCTGCACAGGCATAGAGACGAGGACGAGGGCTATGGGCTATGGTGGTGGAAGGACGTGCCTAACGGCGCCGGGGTTATTGTCTATTGAGATTGAGATCGCGATGGGCGACGGTCACTTGATATCCAAGTGCTGAAAAACTTTCTTGGAGTCGGCCGGCAATCGCCACAGACCGATGACGTCCGCCGGTGCAACCAATCCCAACATTCACATAGCTGCGGCGTTCTCGTTCGAAGAGAGGAATGAGGAATTTGAAGAGGCCTTCCAGCTGCCCAATGAACGCGACGGCGTCCGGATCGGACAGCACATAATTCCGCACCCGCGGGTCTTCCCCAGTCAATGGTTTGAGTTCAGGAACGAAGAACGGGTTCCGCAAAAACCGGACGTCGAACAGGAGGTCAATGTCGTATGGCACGCCGAACTTGTAGCCGAATGTCACCAGCGAGATGGTCAACCGGCAAAGCGCGCCCTCCTGTCTGAACTGCCGATCCAACAGCTCTCGCAACTCATGCACCGTCAAATCAGATGTATCAATAATACGGTCGGCGTGGCGCCGTATATCGGCGAGACGCTCCTTTTCAAACCGCACTCCCTCCAATACCGGGAGATGCGGCAGGAGCGGGTGGGGCCTCCGAGACTCCGAGAATCGGCGAACCAGCACCTCCTCACGAGTTTCAAAGAATATCAACTCAACCGAATGACCAAGAACCTTAACCCGCTCAAGAATCCCCACGAGATCGGAAAAGAACACGCGCTCCCTGACATCGATGCCGAGCGCAACATTTTTAATCTCGCCCCCCTGCTGATGACACAACTCGACAAAGGTCGGCAGAAGAGCCGGCGGCAAATTATCGATGCAGAAATACCCGGCATCTTCGAAGCACTTGAGAGCATGCGATTTTCCCGAGCCAGAAAGACCGCTGATCACGACCAACTTGAGTACAGCCACGGCTGCCTACCCTTTACGGATCAATCAGGATCACTCGATCACGATCGACGCGCTGTAGAATCTGCAATTTCCCCGAGGACAGGGCGGTGAACACCACCAGTGAACCAGGCAGAGGGTCTAGCTGGCGCTTCGCGTCCTCCAGAGTCAGGACCGCCCGGGCTGGACGAATGACTTCAATCTCTCCCTCTTCTTTATGAATAGCCGGGCGCAGAATCTTGAGAACCGATCTCTTGGTCGGTTCTTTATGATCAGTCTGGCGTTCCTTGTGTTTTCGTATCTGGACGCCCAAGCGGTCCACGAGCTGGTCGATCGTCGCGTACATTTCCCGCGTCGAACCTTTTGCCTGAATCCGTCGCCCTTGCATCGTGCAGACGACCTCCGCACAATGCTGAAGCTTGCTCACACCCAGAATCACTTCCAGATGGCTCAGTTTCACGTCATACCGCGTGAGCCGCTCAAATCGATTTTCAATATGTTGTCTGAGCGCCGGCGTCACGACGAGATGTCGTCCTGTAATTTTCATAGACATTCATCCTTTCAAGCTGAATGACCTCGGCCTCAACCTCTGCCACTCGACTATGCTTGTTGGTTCTGAGCACCCCTGGCAACAGGGGAACACCGAATAAGAGGTGCGTACGCGCGCAGCTGAACAGGAACGGCCTAACAGGCTGCAGAAAACTATTGTGG
Source organism: Nitrospiraceae bacterium (assembly GCA_041491905.1). Taxonomy (GTDB): domain Bacteria; phylum Nitrospirota; class Nitrospiria; order Nitrospirales; family Nitrospiraceae; genus Palsa-1315. The sequence continues at coordinate 5,795 of JBGPVY010000123.1, forward strand.
CACAGTGGAAATTCAATAGCCCGCACATCAAGAACATCAGAAGAACCGCGCGCAGGATGCTCAAAAAGTCTGCCCAGCAAGGCCGCAGCGAGCGAAGAGGCGAGGCGTACGCTTCGGTACGTTGAGCTTCTGAGGGATGCGAGAACGCCGCTGGCGGACTTTTTCAGCATCCTGCTAAAAGAACCGCTTGCGCTGAGTAGCGGAGGGAATATGTTCTTCCGCTCGATACTTGGCCACAGTCCGTCGCGCGATCACAACCTGCTGCGTGAGCAACCGCGCCGCGATCTCTTCATCTTTGAGGGGGTGGCTCGCATCCTCCTCCGCCACCATTTTCCGAATCATCTCTCTCACCGTCACGGACGACATCATGTCGGAGGGCTGATCCGCTCGCTGCAGGCCAGCATTGAAGAAGAATTTTAGATCCAGCATCCCCTGCGGGCAATACATATACTTGTTCGCCGTCACACGACTGATTGTCGACTCGTGCATCCCAATATCCTCGGCCACCTGCTTGAGCACCAACGGCTTGAGATGCTGCACGCCCTTTTCAAAGAACTGCTCCTGAAACTTCACAATACTCGAGACCACCTTTACGATCGTCTTGTTCCGCTGTTCGATACTGCGAATGACCCACTGCGCCGCCCGCAGCTTTTCGTCCAGATAGGCCTTCGTCTCCGCCGACCCGCTCTCACCTGCCCCCATCAATTGCTTATAGTACGGGCTGATCCGCATACGGGGCAGTCCATCGTCGTTCAGTAATACCACCCATTCCCCTTCATTCTTGACGACAAACACGTCAGGGACAATTACATAGTTCTGGGTGTTCGCAAACGGTCGTCCCGGCTTCGGCTCAAGCACTTCGATGACCTTGGTCGCCTGAAAGACCTCTTCTACCGTGACATCTAAGGCTTTCGCGATCCTCGCATACTGTTTCTTCTCCAAGTCTTTGAGATGGTGCTGAACAATGGCTTCAACAATCGATCCCTTCAAGGCGCCGGGCCGAGCTCCTAGTGATCCCATGGGACTCTTCCCCAAATGTCCGATTTGTAAGAGCAGGCATTCCGCAAGGTCTCGTGCCGCCACGCCAGTCGGATCAAAGCTCTGAATATCCTTCAGGACTGACTCCGCCTCCATTTCGAGGAAGTCGGTCCCGCCGACCATCTCTGCGAGAGACATGCGCAGGTACCCATCATCATCAAGGTTACCGATGATCAACCGCCCGATCCCCTTTTCACGCTCGGATAAACCGGAAAACGACAGCTGCCAGAGGAGATGGTCTTCCAAGGATGGCGCTTTCGCCATGGTTTGTTCATAGGAAGGAAACTCGTCCTGTGAGGACGACTGAGACTCGGATCCGCCGATCCGACGATCGCTCCCAAAGTACTCCTCCCAACCAGCCGCCGAGACCTCATCCGGCGTATCCCGTTCCTCCGGAGTCGACTCCTCCGCATTCGATGGCTCACTGTCCGCTGATGCCGACGCATCTTCCGCCTTTTCCTCTGCACTTGTGGACTCGCTGTCCTCAGCCTCAGTGGGGAGATCCTCCAAGAGCGGGTTTTCCATCAAATGTTGCGTGAGGCTCTGCTGGAGCTCGAGTCGCGACAATTGCAGCAGCTTGATCGCCTGCTGCAATTGGGGAGTCATGATCAGCTTTTGACTCAGTCGAAGGTCGAGCCTGAGCTTCATACGCGCAGATCCTTACGCATCATAGCTTGAACTGTTCACCTAGGTATATGGCCCTAGCCCTCTCACTCTTGACGATGGATTCGGGAGACCCGGCCTCAAGAATCAACCCTTCGTTGATGATGTAAGCCCGATCCGTGATGGATAGCGTCTCCTGGACATTGTGATCAGTGATCAAAATGCCGATCTCTTTTTCTTTCAATCGAGTAATAATTTGTTGGATGTCAGCGACGGCAATCGGGTCGATCCCTGCAAAGGGTTCGTCGAGCAACATGAATGACGGGCTCGTTGCGAGTGCCCTCGTAATTTCCAACCGCCGACGTTCCCCCCCCGACAACGCATACGCCATGCTCGTTCGAATATGGGTGAGGTCCAGTTCCTTGAGAAGGGCATCGACCCGGTCGCGACACTCTGATCGAGAGTAGTCCAGCATCTCAAGAATTGCCAGAATATTGTCTTCAACCGACAAGCGTCGAAACACAGACGATTCTTGCGGAAGATACCCAATTCCTTTCCGCGCACGTCTGTACATCGGCAGATCCGTGATCACCTCTTCACCGAGTACAATCGCCCCTTCATCAGGCTGACACAGACCAACGATCATATCGAAAATGGTGGTTTTCCCAGCCCCATTGGGCCCCAGTAACCCCACGACCTCCCCGGCGCGAACTTCGATCGAGACGCCTTTCACGACCTGGCGCGCGCGAAAACTTTTCACCAATCCCGTCGCGCGTAACCAGTCAC
>JBGPVY010000132.1:0-7786 GCA_041491905.1 Nitrospiraceae bacterium
ATGGCCTGCATCACCAGAGAAGGATCAACGGTCGAGGTCGCCGGAGAAAACAATGCACGTTCGCAAGTCTTGACCCGAGGCTCAATCGATTTGGCCTCTTTCTCCGAGATCTCTTCGAGGGGTATCCCGTTCGCACGTCCCCTTTTCAAAAGTTCATCCAGTCCTGCATGATCGGCTTGATCTCGGGCGACGACCAACTTCCCGCACTTGTTTAGCGGAATCTTCTTCTCACTACAATATTCGGTCAGCAGGCGATTCCCACGCCAGGTGAACTTGGCCTTGAGACTATCGGGCGAGTAATAGAATCCGGCATGCAGGACACCGCTGTTTCGTCCGCTCGCATGCAGGCCGCAATCGGCCTCTTTTTCGAGGAGATGCACCGACGAGCCGGGAAACGAGTGGCGGAGTCCACGCGCGATATTCAAGCCGATCACACCGCCTCCGATGACGAGAAAGTCGGATCGCACGTTGCCCTACCACGTCTTCCAGGGGGCTTTGCCGGATTGCCACAGCTCTTCCAGATAGTTCTTTTCTTTGAGTGTATCCATACACGACCAAAATCCATAGTGCTTAAAACCCATCATCTGCCCGTCGTGAGCGAGCTTTTCGACAGGATCGTGCTCCCAAATCGTCTCGTCACCTTCAATGTAGTCGAGGGCTTTCTTGTTTAATACGAAAAACCCTCCATTGATCCATCCCTCACCGGTCTCAGGCTTCTCGAAAAACTCCGTCACCTGCTCGCCCTCAAACCCAATTCTCCCGAACCGTGCAGGGGAACGGACTGAGGTCATTGTCGCAAGCTTGCCGTGAGAACGATGAAACTCCAGCAGTTTGCTGATGTTCAAATCAGCCACCCCATCTCCGTATGTCAGCATGAATGTATCATCAGTCCCGAGCCATTTTCTCAGACGTTTTACGCGCCCTCCGGTTTGGGTCGTGAATCCGGTGTCAGTCAAATGCACCGTCCACTTGGGTTGGCTGCCATCATGAATAGTTGCCTTCCCGGTTGAAAGATCGATGGACAGATCATTGTTGATCGCAAAGAAATTGAGAAAGTACTCTTTGATCATCTCACCCTTATAGCCAAGCGCAATGACGAACTCTGTGACTCCATGCACAGCATGTATTTGCATAATATGCCAGATTATCGGTTTTCCACCTATCTCCACCATGGGCTTCGGTCGCAAGACAGTCTCTTCAGATAACCGAGTCCCTAATCCGCCGGCAAGGATCACTGCCTTCATAGGTTCTTCCCCTTCTCTAATACGCTTTCACGCACTCCATTTGGGGCTTTCGTCGTTCGCATAACCACTGCATCAGCCCAAACAAGGTGAAATCTTGGGAGAGTGTATAGCATAGCTCCACGTTACCTGACCGACCACTACGCCCGAGAACCATTATAAAGGGGAAAGTAGTCTGCAGACCATGTGGTTGAGGTGCAGAAGGGCCTGTATTGAAGGTCGGCACCTTATATTGGATGTGTAAATCATGTGGCCTAGCGAGTCGTGTAGCAATGGTGTCGAAATAAGAAAAAGGCGGTGACAACCTTTTCCTTTAAAACATGAATTTTAATCCGACAAAGTAGGCCACATTGCCATTGGTTGTTCCGAACGGTAATCTCCTCGTCCAGCGAACTTCTGCTAATGTTGGAGTTTCGGCAACGCTGATGGGTGTCGGCACATTGACCTTTAACACTTGTTCGATCGCCGGGGCCTGATCCATCAAGACCAACATCCCTCCATTGCTGATGTTCAGAGAGAGCGCTTTCCCACTGTGGGCCAACGCAGCTGGGACTTCTACGTGTGTGGTCATCTCATACAGTATAGGTCTCAACAACGCCGCCCGCTCACTGTGACTTTTCTGACTATCTGTCATCGGCCACTCCCACTCCGTCTGTGCCACTTTGCGCCTCCTCTGTAAGGGAAATATTTCCGTCCTTAGCATCATGGTTTAAAAGTTTCTGTTGGGTAGCACGCCATATTCTGTCTCTAAACGCTGAACGCAACAACCAAACTCCTTCCCACCTGTTCCTTCCCATTCCTTGGTTGTGGACTATAGGCGGGACGAACAACAGGGACAATACCGACGATGTAGGCCTCGTTTCTCTAAAGGTGGGTGTTGACTCACCCAAAAGGGTTAGGTACTATTTCCACTCTAAAGTTACGTTCCTCATGTCTGTGTGCTACCTTAAACAGAACGTATTGGATTGTCGAGCATTGCTCTTGTAACGACTTCGAAAGCGTCCTTCCAGCCATGAGTGATTCGTCGCCCCCCGTAGACCCAACAGACACTCTCGCCGATCAGCGGGCGGGCTCAGGAATTGTCGTCCTCTCGGCTTCCATGCAACTCCTCCATATGAATCGTCAGGCCTCAGAGTTGTCTAAGAAGATTAACGCGGCAGAACATGGTGGAGGAAGCCTGAAATCTGCCCATGGAGTCCTGCCGACTGCGCTGACAGAACTCTGCGGAGAAATCATCAAGGCCCTCCACGTTCGTACCGAAGCAAAAGACTGGGAACAATTCGAGATCAAGCGTGTGGCAGGTAATCCTGAACAACCAATCCTGTTGCGGGGGTTCGGCCTACCGGATCGAGGCGGGGTCCAGTATGCGAGACTCGTCGTCACCTTGGAAGAGTTAGCGCGGCGGCAACAGCTCAACACTGATCAAGCCAAGGAAAGGTTTCAATTGACCAATCGCGAACAATCGGTCATTGAGCACCTGGCAAAGGGGTGGACCAACAAAGAGATCGCGAACGCGCTTCAGATTACCGAACAGACCGTGAAAGAACACATCAAACACATCATGAGAAAGACCAATTCCACGACCAGGACAGGGATCCTCGTTCACATTTTCAATTCGTAATCTGCCGTAACTCCTCAGGTGTTCGGCTGAAGGCTATAAACTATCTCGCAAGGCACGAACCAACCATTCAACACCTACTCGGTTTCTACGACCTTGGGTTCAAGCAGAGATAAATCCTCGTTGAGCAAGAAGCCCGACCCCTAAAAGCCTTCAGCCTATCTATCTGAAGTAGTTATAATCTGCCACAGCATCCGTATCAAAAATACCATAGTGCGTTATCTGCAACACAGGGACTGTTTCGAATGGTCAGTTTTGTCATTGTTAGTCAATAACTTGCGTGATTGAACTTTGGTCTATTGATTGCATCACACCATCAGTGAAACTGTGATTGCTGTGGATGTGAGCAAGATTAGGACAAGACAAACCCTGAGGTAGCATGAAGAACCTTCGCTTGATATTAGTGGGTATCCTGGTTTCAGTGGCTGGGTTCCAGACTAGTCAACCAGTACAAGCAGCCGCCATCGACAACGGAAGCTTCATGAGCCTGTGGAGTAGCTACTCCCATTGCCAAGCCACCACCGATATCGACCAGCTGAGAGAGGACGCGTTAACCCTGACAAACGCGGCCAATCGCTCGCTCACCCAAGAAGGCTTTGTTCTTCCCCTACCAGGCAATCTTGAAAAGTTCGTGTCAACTCCTGCAGCTCGATTTGCTGTGGACGTGAAAGCGATGGCTGCAGCCTGTTCCTTGCGGGCCGGCATCGCTGCCGTGGAAGCAGGAAAAGTTGACCTTGCCAAAGACCTTCTCCAAACGATCCTCAGCTACCAGCCCCAATCCGAGTATGCCTACTACACCCTGCAAGCAAAGGCCTTGCTTTCTGAACTTGAGACGAATGTCATTGAGGTTACGCTCAACCTTCCCTAGCAGGATGCTGAAAAAATCCGCCAGCGTCGTTCTCGCATCGTTCAGACCCCTCAACGGGGACCCGGCCGCCTCACTAACTCGGCGGCGCGCACAGACTTGGTGCTCCTTATTCGTCGCACCGTGCGCCCCAGAGGGTACGCGCCTCCGGCCCTTCACTCGCTGCGGCCTTGCTGGACGGCCTTTTTGAGCATCCTGCTGGGCGTTTCTCTCTTAATCCAAGACATGTAGGCTATCGAAGTTCCGAAAACTTCAGCCTTCGGACTTCAGCCCCCGAACCCTCGCGTCTCGCTCGTCTCGCTTTTCCCGCCAGTTAGACTACGTGCGGCTGCCCTCCTCTGACTAACGATACAAACAGCCGGTCGTAGGCGTTCGCTGAGCGAGCCCACGACACATCCGTGGCCATCCCTGCCTCAACCAGCTGATCCCACATCGATCGATTTTGATACAGCGCCACAACTCGGCGCAATACAGCCAGAAGAGCGTCTGCCCTGTCCGCTTCAACATGAAACCCAGTCGCGCGTCCCGCCTGCCGAGCACGCGCGGGAAGCGGCACAACCGTATCTGCCAACCCTCCTATTTTTCTCACTACGGGAACCGTTCCATAGCGGAGACTGTAGAGCTGGCTCAGGCCACATGGCTCATACCTCGACGGCATCACAAACACATCTGCTCCGCCTTCGATACGATGCGCGAGTCCTTCGTCGAATCCGATACGAAGTCCCATACGATGAGGATAGCGTGCATGGAGCGCCTTCAACTTGGCTTCGAGCTCCGGCTCTCCTGTTCCCAAGATCACCAGCTGCAGATCCATCGCCATGAGTTGCGGAATAATGGTCGCGACAAGATCTAAACCCTTCTGCCACGTCAGCCGTGCAATCACGCCAAGAAGCGGAACCGATGAGTCCGGCAGCTGAAACTCCCGTTGAAGCGCCTGCTTGCACACCTGTTTCCCTGAGCGATCATTAGCTGAATAATTCGCGGGAAGATAGGGATCGGTCTCCGGATTCCATCGATCGATATCGATACCATTCAGAATGCCCATAGGTTGGTCCGCATGATTGCGCAGGACGCCCTCAAGCCCAAAACCGAATTCTGGCGTGAGAATTTCTCGCGCATAGGTGGGGCTGACCGTCGTCACATGATCAGCAAACACAATTCCCCCTTTGAGCAGATTCACCGAGCCGTAATACTCAAGGCCCGCGGGAGTAAACAGCGATGGGGGCAGAAAGGTTTTTTTGAATTGTTCTCCGGGGAAGAGGCCTTGAAACCCGACATTGTGTAGAGTCAGTACCGTGCGCACCCCCTGGACCTCCGGCCGATCTCGATCAACAGTATTGAGATAGACCGCGCACAACGCTGTTTGCCAATCATGCAGATGGAGGATATGGGTATTCCATCGGCACGCGGTTCGGAGATGGGCAATCACCTCAATCGTCGCGCGGCAGAAGAATGAAAACCGGTCGAGATTATCGGGATAGTCAGTACCGCGATCTTGATAGAGCTCCGGTCGGTCGAAGAAGGCCTCGTTCCGAATCGTCCACACCCGCGCCCGGCGACCACCTTGGCCGACGGGAATGACATCTTCTTCAATCAGCGTGTCGACAAGCCCCTGAGGCGTCGCTACTTGAAGCCGACAGACGGAACGGAAGGATCGTCCTGACTCACTCAGGCAACGATAGCGCGGGAGGAGGAGAATGACGTCATGACCAAGCTTCGCCAACTCAAGAGGCAACGCACCGGCGACATCGGCAAGCCCACCGGTCTTGGCATAGGGAACCGCTTCGGAGGAGACCATGAGCAGATTCATGGGATGCTTGGTCACGGAAGGCCTACAAGACGCATCACACTATGGAGCGGCCGGGACTTCAAACCTGGAGCGAAACTTATCTTCGTGTTGCCAACTGCGTCCCAACTCATGGAGTTGCGCCGCTGTCAGCGCTTCGCGATAGACAAGCCTTTCCTCAAGAAACACCACCAGCCACCCGTGATCCGGGTAAGCCAAAAACAGCGCATCGCCGACCTCAATACCGCCCTCCCACCCTCGCGGCGGTTCTCCGCTCGCCAACCTCGACCGTGGAATAAGCGAGTCGTCTTTCATGCCGAAGAACTGCATGAACTCGACATGCTGATACGTCGGCGCTCCCCATGCCCCGACAAACGCGCGGGGGGTCAACTGATGGAGTACCAACTGGTTGTCTCGCAGGTGGCGCTCTTGTTCTTCCAGCGAAGGCATCCCGCTGCAACTCATAACCGACCCGATAGCGACCACGCCTAACACACCGGCCCATCCCGAGCGCCTCAGAAAATCAAGGCCCAGGAACCGCTGCGCACCGCACCAGGTCGGTCTGAACATGCCTGCGAGTTTCCTCACAATAGGCGTCGGCTCCTTGGTTCAACAGGCTTCACAGGCTGACAGACGTCACATTGACAGAGCCGCCGAAGAAGGGCATAGGAGTAAATACCGGTATCGTGGCCATCACTCCAGGTGAATTGCAGCGCATACCGTCCGACCGGCTGCACATCCTGCAATATGATCAAGAGGGGTACATCGTCCGGCTGCAAACGCCGTGCACCAGACCACTCGTCCACGCAGGCTGCGCAGGGACATTGCTGGCGGAGATACCTCACGGGATAGACGGCCTTGTGCCCATCGTTCCATTCGATGCCCAACACACCCTTCTCAATCCAGGACATGTCTCTCGGTTCATATATGGTCTCTGTCATGTTCTCGCTTCGCTCCCAGGAACCGTGAAACGTGAGAACCGGCTGGTTTGTCTTGTTTATTTGGTCTGTTTGGTTTGTTTGGTTGAACTAGTCTAACCAGATGAACAAAACAAACCAGATGAACCAGATCAACTCCTCTCGCCTTTCCCGCCAGTCTCGCGTGCAAATTCTTATGACGAATACGACAGAAAATTCACAGGAGGCAGTTGTCTGCCTGCCACAACGGTGACATACCCTTCAATCACGTTTTCCACCTCGTGCCGAACTTGCCCGGCAGCCTTCAGACGATTGACCACAGCGGGCGAAAGCCGCAACGCTTGATGCAGAAACGCCAGACTCCCTCGCGAGAGCGGCAAACAGCGAAAGGCCTGGCGCGCAGCACAGACCATGCAGACCAGGCCTCCGGACAGAGGCGAGAACTGCGGTTCTCCCATCAACCGACCCTTGCCACAGGCGGCACAGTGATCGGTCTGAGGACGAAACCCGATAAGGCCCAGCAGCCGAATCTGAAACAGCAGCGCCGTCAACGCCGGGTCCCGGCTCGTGACTAATGTGCGCAAGCCCTGTTCAAGTGTTTCGAAGAGCTGCGGGTCCGGATCCCCGTCCGGCGTCACCGCACCCACCACATTGACCATCCGCGCGGCAGCGGTCATCAGCGTCAAGTCTTCGCGAAACCGCATGAACGGCTCAACGAGATCGACTTGAGACACTCGATAGAGCGAATCGCCTGACTTTTCAAACAGGTTCAGATGGCAGATGGTGAGCGGTTCAAGTGATGCGCCGAGTCGGCTCTTCATCCGACGAGCCCCCCGCGCCACCGCGCGAACCTTTCCCATCTCCTTGGTATAGAAGGTCACGATACGATCCGCATCGCCCCACTTCCGACTTTTCAGCGTGATGGCCGTGGTCTTGATCAGCGGCATGGGGGATACTCGCGGGACTGGCGGGAAAGGCGAGACGAGCGAGACTGTCTGAAGGCTGAAGGCTGAAGGCTGAAGTGTTCGGAACTTCGAATCCTGAACTCAGCTCCGCGGCTGACCCTCGTTTCACGCCTCACGGTTCACGCCTCACGGTTCCTGTTCAGCATCCTGTCAGCGAAGGTATTCCATGAACACGGTAGCCAGAGAGAGATAGATGGTAATGCCCGTGATGTCATTGGCCGTCGTCACAAAGGGGCCGGCTGCAACGGCAGGATCCACATCCATTCGCTTCAGCAAGATGGGCATGAACGTCGCCATACTGGTCGAGACCATGAACGCGATAATCAGCGACATCCCCACGACCATACCCAGAAACGCTTGATGCCAAATCCAGCCGACGATCGTGAGAATCACG
>JBGPVY010000165.1:0-6783 GCA_041491905.1 Nitrospiraceae bacterium
CACGCGCGGCCACTTCCACGCCCTCTCGTCTGGTTGCGCCACGGATTTCCGTCGTCCCTTCATCTCCCACAAACACGAGTTCTGACTTGAGATCCAATCGCCAAAGCGTGGCAATCAACTCCACTCCCTCTGGCCCCCAGGGCTTCGACCGCACACCGACTTCATAGTTCTTGGCTCGCGCAAGCGGTGAGGACCCCGGTGCGACTGCCGATCGTGCGTCGTTGCTGTGATAGCCTTCGCCATAGTTCACAAATAATTCAGTGCTGGCCCAGGGACCCAGGATGAGGTTCATTTTCGGGAGGACGATGCCGGAGCTCGTCCGCCCGGCTGGTTGTTCCGCACAGGTCGGGCAGCGATTGTGCACATCGAAGGTGAACGTTTCGCCGCGCAGACCTCCGGCCAACCGCATCCACGACGTCGGCTGCACTTCCGCCTTCACGAATGGTGCATAGGACGCCTCAAGAATATCGCTGTCTGTGGTGGCCCCGGTCGGCATTCTCGTCGTCTGCGTCCCCAACCGCGCGTGGATATTGTCCACTCTGGTTTGAAACCCGATCGTCCCGATGCTCGGCAAACCCAGCACTTCTCCACGCTGTTTGTACCCGATGTCGCCGCCATACATCACTCGTCGATCGGATTGCTGAATGCCGTCGCCTCCGGTCGGGACGCCGTTGGTGGCGATGTCGTTGGCGAAAAACGTGAAATTCGTGAAGAGATCCAACCGATAGTACTGAGCATAGGCATTGGCAAAGAACTGCCCGCCTGACGTGGCATCGTAATGATAGTTCAATCGGGCGGTGCTCCGGAGCGTGTTGCCGCCTTCCGAAGGATCGATCGCGCCGAACCGATCGAGCGTGCCATCATTGACGGCGCGCAGTGGAATCTCTCCGGAGGCATTCCACTGAGACTTCTGAAACGTGCCGGTCAGACTTATTTCATCCCGACCAGTCAGATTGGTCGTCATTTTGCCGAACAGGTTGGTCCGAAGGTACCGATTGTCATTCTCGAATGGTCCATTGGTGTAATATGCTTCAGCCGCGAATAAGGTGCGGACCTTGTCCTTGGTCGGCAAGAACATGAGCATATACCGTTGAGTATCAAACTGACCGCCGGTCGCCTGCACGACCCATTCTTGAACCACTTGTCGGGTCTTGAAATTCACCGCTCCTGCCGTCGCGAAATCCCCAAACTCCGGGAGATACGCTCCTTTGTAGACATCCAGTCCCTCGATGGTTTCCGGAATAATAAAATTCAGGTCGGTGTATCCTTGCCCATGGGCGTGTGTTCGCAAGTTGATCGGCATCCCGTCGACAAAGAACGCGACATCGGTACCGTGATCGGCATCAAAGCCACGCAGAAAATATTGATCGGCCTTGCCTGCCCCGCCGGAATGTTCGATGGCAAGAAAACCTGGAATCAGACGCAGCACCTGCGCCGGACGGCCTTGCGGCTGGAGAAGAATTTCTTTGTCCGGGATGAACTGCTGGGAAGAGGCCGCTACCGGTCTTTCGCCGATGACTGTGACTTCCGGCACGTCCACGATTTCGGCGTCCGGATCGTGGGCGAGGGCAGAGGAGACAAGGAGCAGAAACGCGGTGAGATGAAAGAAGAGGCTAAGAACACTCACGAGGACGCTCAGCTTAAACCTTTTCCCGTGGTGGTGGCTCCCTTGGTCCCGATGAGGGTGTCGGCAATTTTCTTGATGGCAGAGCCTTTGCCCTTCACGACCAACACTTCTAAGCAATGATCATGGTCGAGGTGCACGTGCATCCCGGACAAAATGAGAGGCTGATAGCGGTGCTGAATATCGGTGAGCTTTCTGGTCAGGTCGCGCACATGATGGTCATACACAAACGTGATCGTCCCGACCGTCTCTTTATCGTCGTCCCACTCCTGCCCGACCAGGTTGTCCCGGATCAGATCCCGTAACGCCTCCGAGCGGTTGGTATACTTGCGCTTCTTGATGTGCAGATCGAAATCATCAAGCAGATGATGGTCCAACGATACGCCGAATCGAATAAGCTTCCTCATTGCCGCCTCGGAGTAGCACGTTTGCATGAAACGTAGCACCCGCGTGACGCAAATCAATACACTGTCGCCACGATCAAACAAGGAAACACTCGGCTGTAACCTATGCTTTCAACAGACTGGGCGGGGGCTAATTCGGACTGCGGGCATCCATAGAGGGTTTAAACTCTCCTCGCTTTCCCAGGAGGGAGTAGCCAGACTATCCTTCACTGCGCGCATCGACCGAGCACAGTTTTATCGTGCGCGTTCCGTTCGCGCCCCCTCTCTCTCAGGCAGGGGGCGCGGGATGTCTCGGATTGCGCGCGACTTTCTCACCCGCCCACCCACTGTCACGCCGAGACGTGCTACTAGCCCGAGCGAGGGCTTTCCAATTCTCTATTTCACTTTGCCTTTCTTTAGGGGAGTGGCCGAGGCTGCCCTTTACTGCGCGCATCGAGCGACCACTACTTCATCGTGGGGGCTCTGCGAGCAAGAAGGGCACCTGGCCGCTCCCCTCCATCTTCTGAAGCCGCGCGTTGCGCGAGCACGCGAGACACCCGCGCTCTCTGCCTCTCTACTCCTACTCGCCTTGAATCGGAATGTAGAGGGCATTCCCCTGCCGATTGACCAGCAGGAGCGCAAGATCGGATGGCTTGATCGGATCGGCCAGTCGCTGAAACACGTCGAAGTTAGGAATAGGCTGACGATTGAGTTCCAACACCACGTCGCCCGGCTGGAGACCGGAGGATTCGGCCAGACTGCCTTCTTCAATGTCGGTCACCACCACCCCGCTGGTGACAGACAGATCCATCTGCCGAGCCAACGGCGCAGTCACATCGTCGAATACGACGCCGGCGAGGGGATGAGCCGTGGCAGCTGAGGCCGATGCGGCTTGGTTCTTCTTGGTCCGTTCACGCGGCGCTTCTTGCACAACCAGTTCAGCCTGGTACGGCTTGCTCTCGCGCATGAGATCCAGTCGGTGCTTACTCCCGATCGTGGACGCGGCCACGAGGTTCCGAAGATGTCCGCTGTCCATCACGTCGCGCCCATCGAATCGCACGACCACATCGCCGCGCTTGAGCCCGGCTTTCTCCGCGGACCCTTTCGCATGTACGTCGGTCACGATCGCGCCTTTCACATCGGGGAGACGAAAGACCTTGCCTAACAGGGGCGAGACATCTTGTGTCGAGGCGCCGAGGAATCCACGGACAACATGACCGGTCTTGAGCAAGCTCTGCATGGCAGCCCGGGCCATATTACTCGGAATGGCGAAGCCCACGCCGACGCTCCCGCCTGTAGGACTGGCGATGGCGGTATTGATCCCCACCAATTCTCCATTGATGGTTACCAAGGCCCCGCCGGAGTTGCCTGGATTGATGGGGGCATCGGTTTGAATGAAATCTTCGAAGTCGGCAACACCGACATCGGCACGACCGACGGCGCTGACAATGCCAAACGTCACACTGCGACTCAAACCAAGCGGGTTCCCGATCGCAAGCACAAATTCGCCGACGGCGAGCGCGCTCGAATCCCCCCACGTCACCGTCGGCAGATTGGTCGCCTGAATTTTCACCACGGCTACGTCGGTCTTCGGATCGGTGGCCACCACTCGCCCTTTGTACTGCCGCCGGTCGGCGAGAATCACTTCCACATCGACCGCATCGGCTATGACATGGTTGTTCGTCATAATGTAACCATCCGACGACACAATGACGCCGGAGCCCTGGCCATATTGCCGCCGCGACGGGACATCCTTGAACAATCCGAACGGCAGCGCTTCTTCGCTGAACGCTTGATCGCGGACCATCACCGTGGAAGCAATGCTGACGACAGCGGGGATCACTTTGGTCGCGGTCGCCTTGACCTGTGCCTGGAGTTCACCCCCGCTCGCCACAGGAATCACACGACTCCCGGCCAGAGCTGTTCCACCGACGATCGAACCCCACACAAAGAGTCCGATCACGAGGCGCAATAGAAGATTGGGCCGAAACACGCCACGGTCCTTTCTGAAAATAGTCTCCACTCGATTGACGACAACCGATTGCAGCCTAGCATGCGTGAGTCGGAGGCGCACTTACAATTCCACATGACGCAGGCGAAGGGCATTGGAGATAACGGACACAGAACTGAAGGTCATGGCGGCACTGGCGATCATGGGGCTCAACAAAACCCCCCAGACCGGATAGAGCGCACCGGCCGCGATCGGCACCCCGATTACATTATAGAGAAAGGCAAACAAGAGATTTTGCCGAATATTCCGCATCGTGGCTTGACTCAGCCTCCGCGCACGGAGCAGTCCGCGCAGATCCCCTTTCACCAGCGTGATCCCCGCACTCTCAATGGCCGTGTCCGTCCCCGTTCCCATGGCGATCCCGACATCGGCCAATGCAAGGGCTGGGGCATCATTAATACCGTCGCCGGCCATCGCCACCACGCGGCCTTGCGACTTGAGGCGGGCAATGATCCCTCCCTTTTGCTCCGGCAAGACTTCAGCCATGACCTCCTCAATGCCAAGTTGCCGGGCCACTGCTTCTGCCGTATCGCGATGATCTCCCGTCACCATGACTACGTGAATGCCTTCGGCCTTGAGCTCCTGCACCGCGTCACGAGTAGAGGCTTTGATCGGGTCTGCCACGCCAAGTACACCGGCAACCTGCTCATCGATGGCGACAAACAGGATCGTCTGCCCTTCACGACGAAGCGAGGCCGCTTCGTCGTCCAACTGCGTCAGGATCTGGCCGGATACCCCGACGTCGTTTCGCAAGAACGCAGCTGTCCCGATGGCGACGCGACGACCAGCGACCGTCCCGGTCACACCTTTCCCCGTCACTGAACGAAACTGCTCAATCGGGGCGCACGCGATCCCTCGCCTTTCCGCTCCCGCCACCACCGCTGCAGCCAGCGGATGTTCGCTGCTCCGTTCAAGACTCGCGGCAAGGCGCAACAGATCGACATCGGACCAGGGCGGCACAACCAGCACCGACAGCAGTTTCGGTTTGCCCTCCGTGAGGGTCCCGGTCTTATCTATCACGAGCGTATTCACCTTGCCGAACACCTCCAACGCTTCAGCCTTCTTCACCAAGACACCAACCGTCGCTCCACGACCGGTCCCAACCATGATCGACATCGGCGTCGCCAATCCCAACGCGCAGGGACAGGCAATAATCAGGACCGCCACGGCGTTGACCAGTGCATAGGCCAACTTCGGCTCTGGACCCCAGATCGCCCAGGCCACTGCCGTGATCAACGCGGCAGCCACAACCAGCGGGACAAAATACGCCGCGGTCACATCGGTGAGACGCTGGATCGGCGCCCGACTCCGTTGCGCCTCACCGACCATCTGCACAATCCGGGCAAGCATCGTGTCTCGCCCGACTCGTTCAGCGACCATCACAATCCCACCTGTGCCGTTGATGGTTCCCCCGGTCACCCGTACCCCGATTGCTTTTTCGACAGGGATCGACTCCCCCGTGATCATGGATTCATCCACAGAAGTCGTACCTTCTTGGACCATCCCATCGACCGGCACTCGCTCTCCTGGCCTGACGCGCAATCGATGGCCCACCTGAATATGCTCGAGCGGTACATCTTCTTCCTTTCCGTCCGGCTTCATCAGCCTGGCTGTCTTTGGCGCAAGCCGGAGCAAGGCACGAATCGCGGAGCTCGTCTGACTCCGAGCCTTCAGCTCAAGGACCTGGCCAAGCAGGACGAGCACCGTAATTATTGCCGCAGCCTCGAAATAGACCGCGATCGAGCCATCATGCAGTCGGAATGAGCTGGGAAGCAGCGTCGGCGCGACGGTAGCAACAGTGCTGTAGACATAGGCCGCTCCCGTTCCCATGGCAATGAGCGTGAACATGTTGGGGGCCCGGTTCACCACCGAGATCCACCCTCGCTGGAAAAACGGCCAGCCGCCCCAGAGCACCACCGGCGTCGCCAGCAGCCATTGCACCCAGTTCCTCGTCGAACCGGCGAAGGCCTGCGGAAGTGACAAGCCGGGAACCATATCGGCCATGGCCAAGAGCATGACCAAGAGGGAAGGCCCGAGACAGATCCAAAACCGCCTGGTCATGTCCTCGAGCTCGGGATTCCGTTCATCTTCGAGCGAGACAACTTTGGGTTCCAGCGCCATCCCGCATATCCGGCAAGCCCCTGGTTTGGTCTCAAGCACCTCCGGGTCCATCGGACAGATGTACTCGACCACCCCACCAGATGGAATCGGCATGACGCGAGGAATGCGCTGCTCAGGAGGAGTCAGATAGTGGATCGGGTCGGTCCGAAACTTGGCGAGGCAACTCGTCGCACAGAAGTAGTAGGTCTTCCCTTGATACGCATAGGAACCGGCTGCCGTGGCCGGCTGCACCGTCATCCCGCACACGGGATCGATAGCCGCAGCCCCCGTCACGGCCTGGGCAGACTGCATCATCGGAAGGGGTCTTTTTGTGGTCGGCTTATCGGAACTTACCAGCTGTGGTTGCAACGCCCGCTCCGGATCGGCCTTGAATCGTTCCAGGCAGGACAGGCCGCAAAAGTAGTAACGTTGGCCTCGATGGTCGTGACTTCCGGCTGCCGTAGCCGGATCGACCGTCATCCCGCAGATTGGATCGATCGCCATCATAACTCCGTGAATGGTGATGGGTGATGAGTGATCCGTGGAGAAACCTCGGCGATCACTCATCACTGATCACTTCTTCTTATCTGCATCCAGAATGCTCTGGATGATCAACTTGAGATTCTCCGGGTCGATACTCTCCGCCTTAATATTCCCGTCAATGA
>JBGPVY010000170.1:0-6658 GCA_041491905.1 Nitrospiraceae bacterium
AAAACATCAAGGAAGGTCATCTTCCCAAAAAACGGAGGTGTGAGATGAAAACACAGTCCAAGGTCATTTTGGTGACGGGTGCCACGGGACAACAGGGGGGAGCAGTCGCGACCGCGCTGTTGACGAAAGGCCAGAAAATCCGTGTGATGAGTAGAACTCCGGAAAAGGCTGCGGCCCTTGCTAAAGCTGGTGCTGAGGTCGTCAAAGGGAATTTGACCAATGCCTCAGATTTGCAGGCAGCGTTGCGGGGAGTGCATGGCGTGTTCGCCATGTCCACCCCATTCGAGGCAGGGATGGACCAGGAAGTGCGCCAAGGCATCATGATGGCAGATGCAGCCAAGCAAGCAGGCATTGTGCATTATGTCTACACCTCCGTCGGGAGTGCGCACCGGAACACCGGGATTCCTCACTTTGAAACCAAATGGAAGGTGGAGCAGCATATCCGTCAGATCGGTCTGCCAGCGACCGTTCTGCGGCCCGTCTGGTTCATGGAGAATTTCACGACCTTCTCGAAACCCTCCGCGGACGGGATCCTGATGATGCCCATGCGAGCGGATAAAAAGCTTGCGATGGTGGCCCTCAGGGATATCGGTGAGTTCGGCGCGGCGGCCTTCATGAGACCGAATGATTTTCTAGGGCAGGCCATCGACCTGGCGGGTGATGAGCTGACGATGCAGGAAGTCGCGGCGCAACTCTCGAAAGTCACAGGCCGGTCGATCCAGTTCCAGGCGCTCCCATTGGAGCAAGCCGAAGCCGCATTGGGGCACGACCTCGCCACGATGTTCCGCTGGTTCAACGAGGTCGGTTACCAGATCAACGTCGCCGCCCTAAAGCAGACATTCGGGATTCCGCTCACCACGTTTGCAGAGTGGATTAAGACGGTCGACTGGGGGAGAGGGTGAAGGATAGACAATAAGCAACGGACCAAAAATCTAAACATAGTGCAGTGAGATAAAACGACCAAAATCGGTTCCTTTTGAACACCCATGAAGATTGGGGCAAAGCCCTTGAAGAATCGATGTCTAGGAACCTGGACCCGAACAATGATTTTGGACAGCCTGAGCCCATGACTAACATTCAAGGTGGTACAAAAGATTGACACAGGTCACATCACTTCCTTGTTGTCAGACGCAGGTTCTCATTCCGTTAAGTGCTAAGAAGGAGTCTGCGAATGTGCAATCCATTCCCTTTGGAGCATAGTGAGGAGGGGAGGTGGTTGGTAGTTCAGTTGGTACACTCGTCCTACGGGAGGAGGCGCGATGGCTTTGCGGACAAAATCATCCCGCACTCGTTCGCAAGTTTGTGATATCGCGTAATGACGGCGCGCCGAATGAGCGGCTGTACTCTCGGCTAAATTGGGAGGGGCTTTCATAGCCGACGGAGGAAATAAAGGTGTCAGGAACAGTTTTTCTTATCTCGTGCTTTTGTCCTCATCGCCCAAGAAATCGTCGACGATCTCGAAGCCGCCCTCGAACAATTCCGGCTGATTGCGAATGACCTTGGCAGTGACACTTCAGAGAAGGTGGCCTGATGCGCGCTTCCGTCTCCCTGGCTGCACAGGACAAAGAGTGTTCAGCAATTTCGGGAGGAGATTATTTCGCTGCGCCAAGAACCGTCAGGATCAAGGAGGTCCCATGCCCATTGTGACGGCGGCAGTCCTCTCAATGGTCTTGCTCACCCTGACCGGCTGCGTGACCGCCGGCGATCCTTCCGCCGCGAAGCAGGAGACGGGCAAGAAAGACTTTTCGAGCTTTTCAGGCGAGGGTCCTGGGTTCGAGTCCCAGCCGGCTCACCATTCACAATCAATCACTTCCGAGCGTTGTTGCTCTCGTAACACCGCTCAAAATCGCCCCGTGTGTTAAATTTGTGCTAACTCGCTGCGGTTGAGACTCACCCAAGACGTCGTCATGACAAAGCCTCATGCTTTCTGGCCATAAAGAACAACGGAACGGCCTGCGCTTGTGTCACGACCGAGAAAGCCACCAACAGGGGGATCGAGAAATCGTAGAACCACCCCATCGCGGCGCTGCCCAAGAACCAGTACACTCCGAATTGCATAGAGAAGACACCGTACGCGGATCCACGTTTGTTGGGAGGGACCATCTCGGCGACGCCGGCTCTCATGACCGATTCCTGGGCGCCCATGCCGATACCCCAGAGAATCATTCCTCCCAGAGCCGCATAAAACCCTCCCTGGAAGACCAATGGCGCGAAGAGTGAAGAGAGGAGCACGGCGACAATCAGAATGGAAATGCCCATTCGGTCAAAGAGCCGGCCGAAGATGAGCGCAGCCAGGCCATCTGCGCCCATCGCGATCGCATAGAAGACAGGAATCCACACCTCCGGCACCGTCGATGTTTTTCCGAAATGGTAGGCGATGAGCGGAAAATCCGCATACCCGGCTGCCACACAGGCAGCGGCAGCCAGATAGAGCCAAAACACACGAGGGAAGCCCTCCGTTTCAAATCGAGTGACTCTCGTCTCCAGATCACGAGGGGAGGGGTACAGGATTCGTGCAGCGATCAGCACGCTCAAGGTGAGTACGGCTGGGATCGCCAGAATTGCAAACCCGGTTTGATAGCTTCCGTTGAAATACAACACGGCGGCGACAATCAGCGGCCCGAGCATGGCCCCGACCTGATCTAACGCTTCGTGCAAGCCGAATCCCCAGCCCCGTCCCATTTCTACGGTCGCATGCGACAACATGGCATCGCGGGCCGGCGTCCGGATCGCTTTGCCTATGCGTTCTGCAATGATGAAGAAGGCGGCTAGTTCCCAATGTCCTGCCAGGGCCAAGAGAGGCACCGCCACCATATTGATGCCATACCCCACAATGGTAAGGCCCCAGTATTGCCCCGTCTTGTCTGCCAGATAGCCCGAGAGCAATCGGAGCGCATATCCAAGCAATTCCCCAAAACCCGCCACGACCCCCACAATGGTGCCGCTTGCTCCCAGCAGCGCCAGATACGGGCCGGTAATGCTGCGAGCCGCTTCGTAGGTCATGTCCGCAAACAGGCTGACCACGCCTAGCAGGACGACAAACTTCAGGGCGGTTCTTGAGGATGATCCAGGTTGAACGGTCATGCGTGATGGGCCTTCTGGACGCCTACGAGACAGCCCGGCTGAGGCAGGCGATCACGCACCTGTTTTTTGAGATAGTCCCGCTCGGGGAGTGAACGATCGCGCATGATCTGGCTTTGTACCCTATGCAACCCCGTCACTTCACGACCAAGACCGAACAGGGAGCGAGCCGGGCCAAGTTTTGCGAGGTCCCGCTCCAGATGTGGTCGAAGACGCGGGAGTGGCCCATGAATCCGATGACCAGTAGATCGAACCCCCGGTCATTCAGAAACTGTACGATCGTTTCCACCTTGACGGTTACTCAAGGATGATTCGCCGATCGACGGAGGGCGTAAATCTCGGATCGTTGGGAACGAAAATGACCGACCACTCCAACGTTGAAGAGTTCCGCCACCATGGCCAGAAGCATGCGTGTCAGAAGATCGGCTTCGCTGGACCGGTTCGTATGTTGGGGGAGAAACGATTCTTCCTGGAGGCATGGCAGTGTCTGGGTGAAGTCCACCTCCGTATCTCCAAGCCGTCGTTTTGGCTCGTACGCACACAAAGACCAAGGATGCCCGGCGAACTGGCGGGGCGAAGCCACGCCGAGCTTCGCTAGCCGCCAGGACGTCAGACGTCGTCAGATCCGACGACCTTGAGAAGTTACTTGCCCATCCCCTCCATCTTCATGTCTTTGTCACCCTCCTTCATCTTCCCGTCCAGCATCATTGATTGGCCCTCCTGCAGCTGGCTCTCTTTCCCGTCCTTCGTCACGATCTTGCCGTTCATCATGACTCTCGTACCGTTGGACATAGTCGTCTCGCGATCCATCCGGCCAATCTCCTTCCCATCATGCAGCCTCCACAATTTGCCATCCTTCATCATAAGGGAATCCTTCTCGGCGGCCACAACGGAGGAGGCAAGGAATGACACGGACAAGAAGAGCCCAGCGACTGCGAGTGTGACGATTCTGTAGTTCATCATGACTTAACTAATCCTCCATTAATATTATTGAGTGGTGTGAATGAACTGTCCCGGACTACGTAGTCACTGGAGCAGCACGGAGGCGCGCGTGGACCCTGTACCGCCCGTGGGCGGCTTAGCATCTTTCTTCCGTAAGAAGTGTAACGCGAGTAACGGGACCGCGACCCAAGCGATGAGAAAGGAAATAACGACGCGGGGGGGCATCGTGAGCGACAAGGCTTAGAAAAAGGCGCCGATGACGCCCGATAAAAAGGCCAGCGGGGCAACGATAATGATCGTCGTGTCGGACTAGCCGAACAGAGGCTTAAACGAGACTGAAATAAGAAAGGTAGGAGGGGCGACGAACTCTGCTGCGGGCTCATAAAAAAAACTCCTACCAGATTGGTCAGGTAGGAGTTATCAGTCCCGCGCTCACGAGGGACGGTTCTTGGTGAACTCCATCACCAATATCGTATTAAGTATTCTCTAACATTACAGGCATCGATTGGGAGAGTCAAGACTCTGGTCCATCCGTCCCTGGTGTAGGCCTGTGGAGTCGACGTCAGAAGTGGTATCCGAGTCTGTCCTCTGATTGCCAAATTCCAAGTTCGAGATCTTGAAGTCGAGTCACAACAGCCGCAGGTTAGAACGCATGTTCCGGAAGGACATCATTGAATCTGGGAGCTAATGTGCGGCTTTCGATGAAGATAGCCCCGCGTTCCTGAGCGCCATCATAGGTGAGATTGACCTCTGTCAGTGGGCCTCGCCAAGTGAATTGCTGATTGAGCCCGCGAATCATCGATCCAGGTGTCCTTTCGATTGGACCGAATAGAGATTGCAGATGAGCCAGGATCTGATTGTGGGTCTGACTCCCCTGGTAGTGGATCGTGACACGGGCGAATTGTCCGTCAAACGTTACGAACCGCAAGGACTCAACAGCGGCGTCACCCACTTTCGGGAGACCGTGTTTGAGCTCGTACGCTTGAACGTGCTCTCCGGTCTCAACCTGGATCAAGTCCAGGACATCGGCAAGCTGTGCTCCCCATGTGATGCCAGAGAACCCATTCGGATCGTTGGCCATGTCGTCACCCAGAACAGAGCTCGGGATGAATGGACACATAAGTAAGCCAAGCCCGAACAACCCGCCGAGAAGAAGCTGATGCCGGAAATGAATGTCAGCCCCGTTCGTCATTCCCCGCAACATGGCCTTAGTCAGAGCCTCCCGTTGTTTCGCTGCACCATAGTGCTAATTCAAGATTGTCTCTATTGTCTCAACAGAGGGGTTCACCCCAAGTACCTGCGCAGCCGCTGTGCTAAATTTGTGCTAAAAATCTGCACAATGGATCGTATTCTACAGAATCAATGGAATGTATAGAATCATCTCAAGTCCTTGATCGCAAAGAAAAAGCGGGGAAACCTTCGCAAAATCAAGCCTTTGATATTTTGATCTTTTCGATCTTTTCAGGCGAGGGTCCTGGGTTCGAGTCCCAGCCGGCTCACCACTTCATACTGTAGACAGAACCTTCAAAACGACTTTCAGGCTCTCTCCGCTTGCCTAGTCGCTCTACGAACAGTGTTCAAAAACCTCTCTCCAACTCAAGTCCCGAGAAGTCGATTTTTCTTGGGCTTTGACGTATCCTTCCGCCTATTCCAAAAACAAATCATTATGGCTTGGCGTCTCTTTAAAGGAGGTTGATAAGAACATGATCCAGCGCATCTCGTTACTCGCTGTCTGTGGACTTACGTTGGGACTCACCGCACCGTCCGGATGGGCAGAGACCGGAGATCCGGGTAAAGGCAAGGCAATATATGAAAGGCAATGCGGTCTCTGCCACGGAGCTCAAGGAAAAGGGGATGGGGCAGCAAGCCAGATGATGAAACCTCCAGCCGCTGATCTAACCGGTTCGAAGGTCAAAGACAAGCCTGATGCTGAATTGTTCCAGACCATTCAAAACGGAAGACCGCCGACCGCAATGCCAGCCTTCAAGGGACAACTTTCTGATCAGCAAATCCACGACGTCGTAGCGTACATACGCAGTTTGGGGAAGTAAGAGGCGCTAACGAGCAAAGTCACTGCTTGGGTCAAAAACAGTTGTTCTTGACTCGTATGAATTCCGGTCTTCATCATCAAGGAAATCAGAACGCTACCTGCTAAGAATTTCATAGGTCTTTTGAACCCGCCAAATACGCCGCTCCTAGTTGCTTCAATGAGAGAACGGGGATGCCCAGAGGGGGCATTTCTTCGTATTTCAAAAATTTCTAGAAAGGCTGAAATAAAAGGGGTCGGGAGTCTTTTGTGCGTCGTGTCGACGAGATCACAGAGCCCACAGGCAGTTGAAAAAGGCCGTCCAGGATGAGTCCCCAACTGCGCGTGTCCTCCCAATCCCCTACTTCATTTTCAAGGGTAGCCTGGTTGATCCTCGAGTGCGCACGTCGAATGATATAAATACTCCCTCCAAGCTCGCTTGTTATCTCTCGGGGATGGGGGCTGATTGATCTTCCACTGCGCGCGTCCAACGAGGGGAGTCCGCGACCGCGCGTTGCGCGAGCACAGAAGATCATCAGGCTTCATCCCCCCCTCTGTTCCGCGAGCAGGAGGACGACCAGGCTGCCCATCCCTTCCTTCCCCCTGGCT
>JBGPVY010000018.1:0-20489 GCA_041491905.1 Nitrospiraceae bacterium
AACAGGACCTCGATGTCCGAGGCGTAGCCGAGCTCTCGCCCTCCGAATTTTCCCAGGCCCAGGACGGCAAAGGGGCAGGGCTTTTCGTTGGCAAGCCGTGGGCGCCCGTACGATTTTTTCAGCTTGGCGCTGCAATCTGCGATGCTCCGTTCCA
The DNA here is from genome assembly GCA_041491905.1 of Nitrospiraceae bacterium. Classification (GTDB taxonomy): domain Bacteria; phylum Nitrospirota; class Nitrospiria; order Nitrospirales; family Nitrospiraceae; genus Palsa-1315. The sequence goes on from JBGPVY010000018.1 coordinate 155, forward strand.
TGATGATCTCCGCCAGTTCCGTGAGCGCCAGCGAAAAGTCAGGGAAATTGCTCGAGGGCTCGACGATGTGTTTTATGTCGATCCGGAACATCTCACGGTCTTTAAACCGGTTCAAGGCGTCCTTTCGCGCTTCGTCTGTTTTGGCTCGCATGACCAGACGTCCGAGCTCTTTCCGGAGGGTCGCCTGCGGCTTGATCAGGGGTGCATCCCGGTATTCCGTGAGCAGCGGAAGGAGGTTATTGTGCTGGCGTCGGAGAAAATCCTCCCACAAGAAGTCGCTGGCGCCGAGCAGTCGTGCGAGCAGCGGAAAGGTTTTTTTATCGCTGACGAAGTCGAGCGCCTGGCTCTTGCCGTTCTTGCCCTGGTCTTTCACGATGAGATCCAGAAACTGGTCGAACGATGCCAGCGCCTTAGCCGGGTCGGAAGCCCAGGTCAAGGCATGCGTGAATTGTTTGATGAGCACGGCGGTCAGCCGCAGTTGCTGCTGATCGGCGGAGTCGAGCGGTTTTTGCCCATCGCGATTCCTGATAAAGAAACGATCATGCAGCTTGGCGCCGTCGCATTCGATCTGGGCCTTGGTAATGTAGATGTTGCGCATGGCCAGGGCATTCGCAAGAGCATAGAGGAAGGCCGGAGTATCATCCGATTGGATGTCCATGATCGTATCTGTCGGTGATTGGCTATTGTCGAAGGTAATCTGCACCGTATCGAGTAGGCCGGTGAAGGCACTCCGCTGCTTGTCCAATCGTTCGACGAGCCGGCGGTTGACATATTGACGTGCCTCTTCGAACCGACCGGCATCCAGCAGCTGAACGATCTCGCTGACCGTCTGTCGGAGGGCATCTTGTTGTAGTGAGGGAAAGCCTGTGCGGTCTATGGGATGCACTAGGAAGACATCGACGATTTTCTTGCGGCTTAGGCCGGGCCGGCCTTTAGGTCGGCCGGCTGTCGAGGGAGCCTCCCGGCGCGGCGATGGAGAGGGCGTGGCCCCCATAAAGGTATAGATCCGCCCTTCTTCGATATTGAGTCCCAAGGCCGAGAGCATACCGCAGATGGCGGCGAATTCCGAGAAGTAATCGTAGGCGACGATGCTGATTTCTGATCGCCCCGCTCCTTTGTCGAGCACCGATAATTCGCAGGGGTGGTCCGGTGTGAGCCGGCTGGCAAGCTGAATATGGTGCGCGATGGTGTCCGGTTGGAACCTCTCGAAGTACTCGGGGTCCATCCGAGACACGAAGTCCCGGAGTACCTCATCGTCGACATCAGGACAGAGGGGGGCCAGGGTCTTGATGATCGACTCGCGTGATCCAAGCCCATCCGTCATGGCCCGGAGTATAGCCGAAGTGGGCTTCATTGTGCGAGCGCCGATGTATGAGTATAATGCGCACCTATGTCCAATCGTCCCAAGAATCCAGCACCGCGCTATTGTGGCGTTCCTATGCTCGAGTGTGATGCTCAGCCGGATCCGACCCCGGTTCTATTGGCGCTCGGGCTGGAACCGGCCCGGCTTGAAGCGACTCTTCAATCCTACGGGCTCCATCGTATTCAGGACGCCGATGCGAATCTGCAGTCGATGGCCGGCGATCCACACCAGCGGCGTCAGTTGGCAGACATCCTGCCCGCGTTGCTTGAGGCCATTGGGCGGACCGCTGATCCAGATCAGGCCTTGAACCATTGGGAACGCTGGCTTGCGAGCGGAGTCAGCCGGTCGGCCGTGTTGGAATACCTGCGTAGCGCTCCCCGCATGTTGGACCTGGTGTGCGCGATTTTCGGGAACAGCGACTCGCTCGCCTTTACCCTCGTCCGCGATCCTCTGCTGCTGTACTGGCTGGCCCAACAGAATGTGTTGTCCACCGCGCCGACCAGGGCGGGGATGGAACGTACGATCCGGCAAAGTCTGGAGAGTGTCACCGCCACTGAACTCAGGTTGGACGCGCTCAGACGATTTCGTCGTCGAGAGATGCTGCGCATCGGCGTGCGCGATCTCCTCCGGTTAGCCGATGTGGTGGAAACCACCGGCTCCCTCTCTGATCTGGCATCGGTCCTCATCGATGCCGCCTATCGCATTGTGGATACCGATCTACGGGCCCGACACGGCATTCCCATGCACCAGAATCGGCAGGAGCGGTGGGTAGAGACAGGCTTCACCGTCATTGCGATGGGGAAGCTGGGCGGACACGAGCTCAATTACAGCTCCGACGTAGACGTGCTCTATGTCTGTGAATCCCATGAAGGGAAAACCAGGCCTGCTGCGTCCGGACGCGCGAAGACGAAGGGCCCTGCGCAGCGCGTGCTGTCCAATGAAGAATACTTTGAAATTCTCGCGCGGGAGCTCACGAAGGCGCTGACCGTACAGACACATGAAGGATACGTCTATCGCGTGGACCTCCGCTTGCGAGCAGAAGGTTCGGTAGGGCAGCTCACTCGCTCGCTCGACGACTATGCCAAGTACTATCGGACGAGAGGACAAGTGTGGGAACGGTTGGCGTTGCTGAAAGCCTGGCCCATCGCCGGGTCGCAGGAGGTCGGGAGATCGTTCATCAAGCTGGTGCGGCCCTTTGTGCTGGCACCCTCATCGAAACGCCTGGATGTCGAACAGGGGCTCGCGATCGTGGAGGAGGTCCGATCGGTCAAGGAGAGGATTGACGCGAAGATGGCGGAGCGCGGGCACGAACAGCGCAATGTAAAACTCGGTGTTGGCGGGATCAGGGAAATCGAATTTCTCGTCCAAACGATCCAGGTGCTGGCCGGCCGGCGATTGCCAGGGATTCTTGGCCGGGGGACTCTCGGTTCGTTGGCGCGGCTTCAGAAGGCCGGTATTCTGTCAGGAGAGCAACAGACCGATCTGACCCGTGCCTATAAGTTTCTCCGAGACGTGGAGCACAAACTCCAGATGGTGCACGATCTGCAGACGCATGCTCTCCCAGATCAGCAGAAGGAATTAGAACGTTGCGCGATCCGCATGGGCTATGACAGAGCCGATCGACCGATCGCGCTCAAACAATTTCAAGCCGACCTCGCCGCCCATACCACCCTCGTGCATGACATCTTCCGCTCGTTCTTCGAAACGCCGAAGACCTCCAAGTTGTTCAAGACTACTGTGCGAGCCATAAGCGAGCACTAGGAGCCTGTCCGACATTGACCGTTCTACTGCGGCGAACGATCCGCAACCATCTACGTCGTTCTCGGCCCGAAAAAATCCTCAATGTATACCAGCGAATACACCTCAGGTTTTTCGTGCCTGCGGCCTCGCATCTGGTCGCACCTCCTTCGCCTCGTCACGAAGGCAATGTCGGACAGGCTCCAAGGAGAACAGCGCGTAGGATTGCCCATCTCGCCCGCCCCGCTTTTCCCGCTCGTCGCGCATCCCGTCAGTCTTATCCCCAAGCTTTCTCGCCTCGCTTTAAGAGCCCACGCAAGAGCCGCGGCATATTTTCCCTGGCCCTCTCTCGACGCTGGCGCTGGCGTTCGACCATGCGTCCGGCGACAAATGCCGCCCGCGCGCTGGTCGACTGCTTCAAGAACGCACGAATACGGACTTCTGCCTGTATGGCGTCCTGGTGCACCCCTAAGAGGTCCTGAAGTTGTTGCGCCACCTCGATAAACTTGGCGGCGGACTTTCCTGCGGACTGCTCAGCGAGTTCCGCGGCATAGCGGGCCCGCTTGGTTTTGATGCGGACCTCATGAATCCTGACATTGTTTGGCGACGATCCTAGACGTCGAATCGCCTTCCGTAGTTTCTTGTATGCGCTCTTCGCGAGGTCGCTTAACGTGATGGTGGTTTCGACCACGGCGGGATCCTGAGCGGTTTGTTGGAGCCGCCGAATCAAGTCGAGATAGCGCGCGCTCTTCAACTCACGGAGCAGGACCTGTTGAATGTTCTCCCGTTGGGCCTGCAGATGGGCCACAAACTGCGCCAAGGGTTTCCGGTCTCGTGCATCCAACGCCGCCGCTTCATCATTAAAGTAAAGGATTTGGACGTCGAGGTCGCGGGGCGGTCCCAACAGTTTGCCCAGCCAGGACAGTTCATTGTCTAAGGACTCCGCCCATGCGGGAACAAGGAGCGGACGAGCAGCGCGGAGAATGGCCCGTAGCCGTCTCGTTGCCACGCGCATCTGATGAAGACTTTCACCTTCCGTTCCGAGCCTGGTGCCGGGGTCGTGAGCCAGGAGCCAGCGGACGTGCTGCGCCAGCGCCCGCTTCAAATGGTCGACCACCGGCGCGTCTTGTGGTGGTGCATCGGGGGTGGGGGCCGGTAGGGAGAGTGCGTGAAACAACTTGGGCCGTCCGTCATGATCGCAGGCTCCCGCTCGACGGAGCTGCCGTTCGAGGTCGGGCAGTGTGCTGTCATTCCCATTCACCTGTTCGATTTCGAGTTCTCGAAAGCGCTGAAGCACCGCTCCGTTTTTCACGACTGACACGTGGTCGAGCGTGACGTCTGCGACTGGGGCATTGTCCATGCACACGCGAACACCCGTGCGCCAGACCCGCAAGGTTGTGACCGGCGCGAGCCGCCGCCGTCCGAGATGGAGAAAGAGCAGATCGCGAAAGGTTGTGGGTGGAAAAGGCCGGCGATCGACCATCTCAATTTCCTGCCGGTCCTTCATCAGAGGGAGTTTCAGTTGCCAGGCCCGTTTCCCGTGCTCGACTCGATGGCGGAGGGTGATCCCCGCATGGGCCAGGTCGTACTGGGAGGTGTCGTAGTAGGTCGAGGTCAGCAGACGTCGTGGAAGCGGGGTGCCGGGGAGCTCGGGCAGACGGAAATGGTCACCGACAGCCAGCTTGATTTCACGCTCGACCGTTGATTGTACAGTCGGGTTGACAGTAACGGGATCTGGCGGTTTCGAGGGAGGCTTGTTGGCACGAGCCATCACAGTCTTCTTACGGGACCTTTTCTTTTAATGTCGCAGATGGAAGGGGAGGGAAGCAACCCCTAAAGCAGGCGGAGGAGCCAATCGTCTTGAGCGTCTAAGGGGCTGTTGAAAAAGTCCGCCAGCGGCGTTGTCGTGTCGCTCACAAGGGCTGTGAAAGGTGAAACGTAGGACTGCAGAGTGATCTTCCTCCGAAACCTTTCAAGCTTGACGATTCACGTCTCACGGATCGCTGGACGGCTAGTACTTGGTCTCGCCATTGCAGATCTATGCTTGTTAGTTGGCTGAAACCTCAATAATAGAGCGAATAGTGGGGCGTTCCTCCCCAAAGGGATGGTTTGTCCGTGGCTTTTCGCGCCAGAGCAGCCTTGACCCATTCTAGGGCAAAGGGCTAGCCTCTCGTGTCTGGTCTATCTCGTTTGTCTCGTTTGTTTGGTTAAACCAGACAGACCAGATCAGCCAGATAGACCAGATAGACCAGATGAACCAGATTGAAGAAGGAGTGCAGCATGACCGAGGAGTGGGGCGCGATTCTCGTCGTCGATGACGATGCGGAAATGCGAGAGCTTGTCCACGATGTGTTTAAGGAGCGCGGGCATCAGATCACGACGGCAGGGAGCGGACAAGAGGCCTTGAAGCTGTTGGCCGAGCAAGACTATGCCGTTGTGTTGACGGATTTGCGGATGAAAGGGATGCCAGGGACGGAGTTGTTGGCGGAGATCAGGCGTCTCTATCCGAACATCGGGGTCATTCTCATGACAGGCTTTGGGTCGGTGGACACCGCGGTCGAGGCCATGAAGCGGGGCGCCAGCGACTACTTGACCAAGCCGGTGAAAAACGATGAGTTGGTTCGCGTCGTGGAGCGGTCCATCCGCGAAGCATCGTTACGACGTGAGGTGAACAGGCTCCGGCGCGAGATCCACAAGGAGTACAGCTTCCATCAAATCATCGGCAAGAGCAAACCGATGCAGGAGATATTCGACCTGATCCGGCGCGTGGCCGACAGTCCGACGAATCTGTTGATCACCGGCGAGAGCGGAACCGGCAAGGAGTTGGTGGCCAAGGCGATCCATTACAATAGCGATCGCCAGGATGCTCCGTTTATCCCCGTCAACTGTGCCGCCATTCCGGAACAGCTGCTCGAAAGCGAGCTGTTCGGCCATATGCGAGGCGCCTTCACGGATGCGAAGGCGGACAAGCGGGGTCTCTTCGAAGAGGCGCAGAAGGGCACGCTGTTCCTCGACGAGATCAGCGAACTGCCGCTGATGCTGCAGGCCAAGATCTTGCGCGCGATCCAGGAGAAGGAGATTCGTCGCGTGGGGGCCAACAAACCGATCGCCGTCGATGTGCGCATCATTGCGGCGACGAATCTGAACCTGACGGATGAGGTCAAAGCCAAACGCTTCCGGGAGGACTTGTACTACCGGCTCAATGTGATCGAACTGCGACTGCCTCCCTTGCGCGAGCGCCGCGAAGATATTCTGCTGCTCGTGGATTCGTTCATGAAGAAGTTTGGGGAGTCTCGCGGGAAACAGATACAGGGCGTGAGCGAGTCTGCGCTGGCAATGCTGGTGGACTATGCCTGGCCGGGCAACGTACGTGAACTGGAGAATGTGATCGAGCGAGCCGTCACGCTCAGCCGGAGCGAAAAGATTGTTCCTGACGATCTCCCGTCAACGATTCAGGGGGCCCGTGGCGATCGGCGAGTGCTCGACGACGCGGCTGAACGGACCCTGCCGCTGGATGAAGTGGAAAAAGAATACATCCTCAAGATCCTCGAGAAAACCGGCGGTAACAAGTACCAGGCCGCACACATGCTCGGGATCGATCGTAAGACGCTATATCGGAAGCTGGGCGAGATCGACGGAAAGACGCCGGCGTGAGCCTGGAGTTCTACGATAGCGAGCAACAGTTTCGTCTCATTGTGGAGGCCGCTCCCAATGGCATGTTGCTCGTTGACGAGCGTGGAACGATTGTGATGGTGAATACCTCAGCGCTCAAACAATTCGGCTATGAGAAGGAAGAGCTGCTCGGCAAGTCGGTCGAGATGCTCATTCCAGGGCCGTCTCGATCCGATCACCAGCAGTACCGAACAGGGTTCATCAAGGCTCCCGAAACACGATCGATGGGGGGCGGACGTGAGTTGTTTGGCTTGCGGAAGGACGGGAATGAATTTCCTGTTGAAATTGGACTCACGCCTCTTCAGACGGCCAAGGGGATATGGGTGGTGGCGTCGATCTTGGATATTACCGAGCGCAAAGGCCTGGAGATGCGACTTCGACGGGCTGAGCGGTTGGCGGAGCTGGGCACATTGGCATCCGGCATGGCGCATGAAATCGGTACGCCGATGAACGTGATCCTCGGGCGTGCGGAATATCTGCTCCAACGCACAGCCGATGAAGGAATGAAGAAGGGCCTTGCCACGATCGTCACGCAGGTCGAGCGAATCACCAAGGTGATGAACCAACTCCTTACCTTTGCCCGGCGGAGGCCGCCGGAGCGGCGGGCCGTCGATATCGGTGAGGTCGTGGACGATAGCCTGGAGATGTTCCAGGAACGGATCATCCACAGCCGCATCACGGTTGACAAGTCGATTGAATCGTCATTGCCTCCTGTCCTTGCCGATCGGGACCAACTCATCCAAGTGCTCATCAATCTCGTGATGAATAGCATCCAAGCCATGCCGGAGGGGGGGCGGCTCAGGCTGAGCCTCGCGCGAGAGAACAGTCACGTGTGCCTCGGGGTGTCCGATACAGGCCACGGGATGCCGGCAGAGATCTGCTCGAAGGTATTCGATCCCTTTTTCACGACCAAAGATTTTGGGAAGGGAACCGGTCTAGGCCTCACGGTCGTGAAAGGTATCATCGAGGAACATGGCGGGACCATCGCTGTGGAGAGTGCCGTCGGCAAGGGCACGACGTTTTGGATCCGGCTCCCCCTTGAGATAGCTCAGATCGCGGCTATGTCCTAACCAACACCAACTCGCTTTCCCCAAGAAGCTCGATCGTTAGACTGGCTCGTTGTGTCGCAATCTGCGACAGGCCTGGATGCCGGCTGGTGCATTTCTCGTCAGGTCTTGGTGCGTTCTCCTCCTCAGCCCCGCACATTTCCAGGATATCCAAGTAAGTTTGCTCAGTTCGGCAATCCATTGCTTCCCGTCGGCGAGAGGGATTGGCTTGCATGGGTTATGCATAGTCTTCCACTAGCAGGCAGCGGAATCACTACTCTGGTATGCGAGAACTTCGATAGCCCGAACGTCTGAGAGAAGCCGGGTCCAATTGGTTATCTGGTCTGTCTGGTCCGTCTGGTCCGTCCGGTTAGTCTAGTGCAACCAAACCGAGTAGACCAAATGAATAAAACAAGCTCGTAGAGAGTGAAGAGCGCCGGACTCAAGGGGCAATGGATGAAACAGGACAGGAAGCCAGCGGTGGTACTCATCGCCGAAGATGATCGGGAAATGCGGAGTCTCCTCTGCGATGAGCTGTTTGATCTGGGGGTGTCCATCCGAGAAGCGGCTGATGGGGACGAGGCTCTGCGGGTGGTGTTTGATGTTCGCCCTTCCCTGATTCTCACGGATCTCCGTATGCCGGCGGGTGGCTTAGATTATATTTCCAGGCTCCGGACGTTTGCTCCAGGGGTGCCGATTATTCTCCTCACGTCTTTCGGAGATTCCAAGACGAAAGCCGATGCCTTGGCCATCGGCGTCGAAGCGTACTTCGATAAGCCGGTTCGCCTCGGCGAGCTCAAGGGAGCCGTGCGACGTCTCTTAGGCCCGGCCTTGGATGGGAAAATCCACTGAGACCTTGTGTGCTCTTGACTCTTCAGCCTGTGAGAGTTATGAGATGGCCGGATCTCATAAATTATCTACTAGCGTTCCCTCCTGTACTGACCCCATCCTCGCAGCTCGACAGGAAGCCATCAAGGAGTTAGCCGGTGGGCTCTCCGATCGAGTGGCGGTCTTGCCGCTCTACTTGCCGCCGCTTCGGGAACGGCGAGAGGATATTCCGTTGCTGGTCGAACACTTCGTTGCGGGCTCCCGCAAGCGTCATCGGCAGCCGCTCCGAACCATTTCGCCGGAGGTCATGCAGGCGTTGACCGAGGCCCCGTGGCCCGGCAATGTGCGCGAACTGCAGCATTATATCGAGCGAGCGGTCGTGACGACGACAGGGCCTGCGTTGAGCTGTGCAGATCTGGTCACGTCGGGATCGAAGTCGGCGGAGCATGACCTCCGCTCTGTGTCGCGCGGCGCGGTGACGCAAGCTGAACGGATGCGGATCGTGCAAGCGCTTCAACAGGCCGGCGGCAATCGAGTCAAGACTGCCAAGCTCCTCAAGATCAGCCGGGCAAGCCTCTATAACAAGCTGCGGGATTACAACATTCGTGAAGTCTGAGGCATACAGGAGGCAGGCGAGGGGCAAGGGGCATGAGGCGAGAGGGAAAACATTCCTTCTGATCGCCCCTAGCCTCTGGCCCCGTGCCTCTTGCCCGCGCATCGGCGCGATTGCAGCAGAAGCGCTCATGAGTAATGCGGGTTAGACGATGTTGGAAGTGGTCTGATGCATCATGCTACAGGCTGCCATCTGGTCGATGGGGTCTTTCACCCCAAAACTTTAGTTCTTCGTTCAGTTCATTTCAGATTTTCCCTCCCGGCCCATGCCTCGACCTCATCAAGAATCAATGAGTTATTGAAAACGCCTCGGCAGAATATATATTATTTAACCTCTAAAATCCGTGTCCTACTGAGAGTGACGCAGGCTGAACTCAGGCTTGCCAACGCCAAGACATAAGCCTGCCCACTAACGCGATTTTCGCTTCCTCCACTCCCACGGCGGCACCGGATGGGGATCAGCCCAAAAGCCTTTCTTCGTTTCTCGCGCTTCCTGCTCCAACCTTTCCAGCTCCGTATCCCCCGGCGCATGCTTTCGATACCACCAGCACCACCCTTGCTTGACAAGTTCCTGATTGACGTTGGTCCCATCGGGCAGCAACCCGCCTTAGAGCGTTGAGTACAAACGCTACAATTGGTCTATGCCTGCGGGGGCATATTCCCCCATGGCGCTGCCATTTCTCCCAATCAATCTTCTGATTGGCGCAGCATTCAGCGCATATCGCTGCTCGTCAGATTGGGCATAGCGATTGCACCTCACATCAGTGACATCGAAGTACCGACCTCTACCACAATGAGGTACGGTGCGGGGTCCAAAATATAATTCCCACGGCTTGGCCGGAGCCGCTCGGTAGTTGAAGCGCGCTCCCATGTTGATCCAGAGCCAGCCAAACCGTCATCTCCGCTCACGTCGCATTTCTGGTGTGCGCGCACTCACAGATCTCACAGCACTCGTCATATTCCGTCTCAGCGTTTCGCCGATACAGGGGATCACCGCTCACTCGGCATCCTCGGGCCAAGGAGAAACACGACTCCTCTTACATGCGGGTGTGGTCATGCCACAGCGTGGGCTCCTCACCAACGGCGACGACATCGGAGTGCGGCTGTCGGGTATCGATGCACCAGAAATCGCCGGCAAGTGTACGAAAGAGAAGGCGCTGGCCCTGGTCACGCGTGACTTCTTGCGCGGTCAGTTAGCGGGGGCGAGTGTGCTGCTGCAGCAGGTCTTTCGTGACAAGTTTTTCCGCATCGAGGCGACGGTGATCGCGAACGGGGTCACCATCAATCAACTCATGGTCAAGAAGGGCTTCGCAGCGTTGTATACGGGCACGGGCCCACGGCACGACTGGTGCAAACCATAACTAACAAGGAGGTTCGGGATGTCTGATTCGTATAGTGCGCATAGTTCGTGGTTGAGCAAGACGTATTACAGGTGTTCAACGCCGGTCCGAGTGGTGATGGTGGTCATGGTCGTCATTGTGGGCGTGGCGGTGCTGTACGGCATGTGGTCCGTTCCGTGGTTCAGCGTGGGCACCCGCGACGCGGCAGGAAACCTCGTTCGGTAGGGGGGTATCTATTATGAGCGACCGATTGGGCATAGCCATTGCTTCTCACAACAGTGACATCAGTTAAATCCACCATCAACCTAGGAGGTGATCATGGCACCTCTGGTTATCGTGGCCGTATTATTCGCCGTGTTCTGTGGGCTGGCGGGTCTGATTTTGGGGGTTAATAATCCCAATTGATGGCACGCCAGATTGTGCGCCTCCCCATTCTTACGATTGAGCGGGTTGCGCCGTTCTTTTGAGTGTCGTTGGGACTGCGGGAGGCGGATATGTTCAGGGTGTTGGTTGTGCGGACTTCGATGGTGTCGTCGTCTAGGACGGAGACGACGGCACCGGAGAAGTCGGGGGCCCATCTGCGGTACCGACTTGTCGATCCAACTGGCATGGCTGTTGTTGGCTGTTAGGGCTTGGGTTGATCGGAGGCCACAACCGGAGGTGCGGTCCTGGTAGAAAGATCTATGTTGTCCGATCAGGTGATACAGTGCGTGCAAAGGTCACGTGCCATTAGGATCGAGGATCTTGCCTGGGCCTATCCTGACCATACGTGGAGTCAAATTCGTGCCGTCGTCAAACAGCTGAGCCAGTCGAAACAGATTAGGCTCGTGTGTCGGAGGCACGGGGGGTTGGTCATAATTCCGCCGAACTTCAGGTCTCAGGTTCTAGAGTGTCCGCTTCCCGCGATGCCTTCTGGCATCGCAGCGCGAACGGGTGCTGCTATGCCACGCTGGCTCCATCGAGCCATAATACCCAGTGCTGGAAGTTCGCGCTCGACGACCGGAAAATCTCGATTCCCCCTTATCTGTCTAGGCGATGCCCGGCCGTCGATCCCGACGATCACATGGGCCTGAAATGCCGAGATCGTCGCGGCGGCCGATTGACAATGTGATCGTGTGATTGATTGGTCTCAGTATGCGGTGTGTGAGAACGACGGGGAGGAAGTCTTGATTTTTCGATCCAACATTTCGTAGTGTGCGGTGCGCCGGCCTTCTTCACCCCACCGTGGCCTATCGTCCGAATATCGATTAGAACCGAGTGTGGCCTTCCGCCACAGTGAGAGTTTCTGGTACTGTAACAAGATTCAACGGGAGCCGTGAAATCTTCTTGTTTCCGTGATTCAACCGCTGAAAAACACTCGTAAGATCGTACCGTTTGACTGAGGGCCGAACGGTACTGGGGTTGCACAAGTTCGTTCTCGATTTGGTGTGCGACCCTCACATTGTGAGGGTCGTCGTGCCATTCAGTCATGTTTGCATCTGTCTAACTCTAATCTGCATAGGTGTCGGTTATGCCAGTGAATAAGAAAATCTCCTTTTCGATTTGGTATGTCGTTCTTGCGATTATTGCGATCATTCTCGTGCACGATTTCATCGTGGCCACGCAGAAGGTCGAAGAACTTCCGTACAGCGAATTCAGGACACTCGTGGCGGCCGGCAAGGTGGGTGAAATTACGGTCACTCAACAGAGATTGACCGGGAAGCTGAAGTCGGAAGAAGGATCCAAAGAGCAGAAGTTGTTTACGACCGTTCGGGTTGAAGATCCTGATCTGGTCAAGGAGCTCAATGCACACAACGTCACGTTTAGCGGCGTGATTGAAAGTACCTTCTTGCGCGATCTCCTCTCCTGGGTCGTTCCTGCGCTGGTCTTCGCCGGTATTTGGTTCTTTATCATTCGGCGATTCGGGCAGGGCCAAAGCGGGTTCATGACGGTGGGGCAGTCGAAGGCGAAGATCTATGCCGAGAAGGACACGAAGGTCACCTTCGCGGATGTGGCCGGCGTGGACGAGGCGAAGGAAGAACTGCGCGAGGTAATCGAGTTTCTGAAGACGCCGGAAAAGTTCACGCGTCTCGGAGGAAAAATTCCTAAAGGCATCTTACTCGTCGGCCCGCCTGGAACCGGCAAGACTCTCCTGGCCCGTGCCGTGGCCGGAGAGGCAGGGGTGACATTTTTCAGCATCAGCGGGTCCGAGTTCGTGGAAATGTTTGTCGGAGTGGGGGCAGCCCGCGTGCGGGACCTCTTCGATCAGGCGAAGGTCAAAGCGCCCTGCATTATCTTCATCGATGAACTGGACGCGCTCGGGAAAGCCCGTGGGATGGGACCCATGGCGCATGAGGAGCGTGAGCAGACCTTGAACCAGTTGTTGGTCGAGATGGATGGCTTCGATCCCCGCATCGGCGTCATTCTGATGGCGGCGACCAATCGGCCTGAAATCCTGGATCCCGCACTCTTGCGGGCCGGCCGGTTCGATCGCCAGGTACTGGTCGATCGTGCGGACAAGATCGGCCGCCTGGCCATCTTGCGCGTCCATGCGAAGCAGGTGGTTCTGGGCCCCGATGCGGACCTCGAGGTGATCGCCGCGATGACCCCCGGTTTCTCGGGCGCCGATCTCGCCAATATCATCAACGAGGCGACGCTCTTGACCGTGCGTCGGAATAAGGAGCAGGTCGGTCTCTCGGAATTGCAAGAAGCGGTGGAGCGGGTCGTCGCCGGATTGGAGAAGAAAAACCGGGTGCTCAACAAGATGGAGAAAGAGCGGGTCGCCCACCATGAAGTGGGCCACGCATTGGTGGCGTTGTCATTTCCGGGAGCAGACCCGATACAGAAGATCTCGATCATTCCGCGCGGGATTGCCGCGTTGGGCTATACCCTGCAGCTCCCGACGGAGGATCGTTTCCTGATGACCAAGACGGAGCTGGAAAACAAGATTGCCGTCTTACTCGGAGGGCGGATTGCGGAAGAACTAATCTTTGGTGAGGCTTCTACTGGAGCGCAGAACGACCTGGTCAAGGCGACGGACATTGCGAAGAGCATGGTCAAATCTTACGGGATGAGCGGCAAGTTGGGGACCATCACACTCGATCGTGAACGCCAGCCCCTCTTTATGCATATCCAGGCGCCTCAGGAGAAAGGCGACTACTCGGAGGAGACGGCCCGCGAGATCGACTGCGAAGTGCGCCGTATCGTCGATGAGCAATACGAGCGCGTGAAACGGCTGCTGGCGGAACGAAAGGTCGCGCTTCTGGAAGGAGCGAAGAGGTTGCTTGATCAAGAGGTGATCAGCGGCAGTGACCTCAAAGCCATCATGGACAAGTACTAGGAGCCTGTGGAAAAACTCTGTGGGCAAGCCGGAATCTCACTGGCCTGCACGTTGCTCACCGTCGCCTGCCTTGGCGTAGTCGTATATGCGGCCGAATCCCGTGGATTGCTGGACCCGCTGCTCCACGGGCGCGAGATTTTCGAGCAGAACTGCATCATGTGTCACGGTGCGGACGCCAGGGGAACTGGGCAACTGGCCGCGGCGCTGCCTGTCAGGCCGGCCAACCTGACCGATTGCAAACTGACGGCCGAAGATCCGGTGGAGGTGGTCCAGGGGATCATTCGGCACGGAGGACCGTACGCAGGCCGGTCCTCGGTCATGCCCGCCTTCGGGTCTCTGCTGTCGAACTTGGACATCGCCGACGTGGCGCGTTACGTCAAATCCCTCTGCGCCGATCCCGACTGGGTTCCCGGGGAATTGAATTTCCCACGCCCCCTTCTCACGGGCAAGGCGTTCCCGGAACAGGAAATGATCGTAGGCGGGCGGTTCGGGCGAAACGGCAAGAACGTCAGCGAATACTTGGGCATACTGGAATATCGGGTGAACGGGCTGACCAACATCGAAATCACGTCCCGCGCCCTTTCCATCAATCCCAACATTGGCCCGACGGAGTCAGGCCTTGGCGATACGGTCCTTTCAGTGAAAAGGGTCGTGGCGTTCAGCCCTCGGTTTCGGGCGTTGGCAAGCGCGGGTATGGAGCTGACGTTGCCGACCGGAAGCGACCGGCGGGGTTTGGGGAATGGAAGTTTTGTGTTTGAGCCCAACCTCCGTGCCGGCGTGGATTGGAAACAATTTATCGTGCAGGTGGCCGGGGCATTGGCGATTCCCGAGAGATCGTCGAATATCAACTCCCAGGCGACGCTCGATGTGGCGATCGGGCGCTATTTTTCCCCTGACCCGCGCCTGCAAATCACCCCGATGATCGAATTCAATACCACCACGAGTATATCCGGACCGTCGTACGGCGAGACGAAAAGCGCGATTCTTCCCCAAGTCCGAGTGAAATGGCTGGTCTGGGCGCTGGGCGTCGGCGTCCAGGCGCCGATCACCAGAGCGCGAGACTTTGAAGTTCGCCCCCTGTTCGACCTGGTGTATGAGTATGCGTTCTAGCAGGATGCTGAAAAGGTCTGCCTGCGTTAGAAGAACGTTATATGGTTTGTCTGGTCTGTCTCGTATGTTTGGTTGAACAAAACCAACTCGATGAACGAAACAAACCAGATAGACCAGATGAACCAGACAGACGCTTCACGCGTAAGCGTAGCGGATCGGCAATGAAGGTTGATGATGAAGCCATCGTTCAAAACCGGCCTGAGTTTTGGTCTCACGTCCGGCGTGATTACGACATTGGGGTTGATGGTGGGGCTCCATTCAGGCACCCACTCACGAACCGTCGTGATCGGCGGCATTGTGACTATTGCAGTTGCCGATGCCCTGTCCGATGCGCTGGGCATTCATATTGCGGAGGAGTCCAAGAACAACGGCAACGTGTCAGAGATCTGGGAATCAACCATTGCCACCTTCGTGGCCAAGTTCCTGATCGCGCTGACCTTTGTCGTGCCGGTGCTGTTGTTGCCCTTGGAAGATGCCATGATGGTGAGTGTGGTGTGGGGCCTCTTTCTACTCGCAGTGCTGAGCTATTTTTTGGCGCGGGCCCAGCAGATCTCGGCCTGGAAAGTCATCGTGGAGCATGTAGTCATTGGCGTCAGCGTGATCGCGATCACGCACTATGTGGGCGACTGGATTCATTCGGCGTTGGGTTAGCAGGATGCTGAACAAGACCGCCAGCGCCACAGCCCGTGGCGCGTGAAGCGCGAGACGCAAGCGATTTCCCCGTGGAAGGTCATCGGCGAACACCTCCTTATCGCCCTGTGCGTTGTAGTCAGTACGCATGCGGTCGGCGATTGGGTTCAAGGCTTCGCAGAAGCGGAATGAAAGGCCATCTCCGTTGAGTTGGGGTAAGTAATAGCACCATGACGACGCAACGAGAATCCGGTCTTAAGACGGCCTACGATCATCTCATCACGCTCTGGACCTCGGGAGTCCGGGACTACCATTCGATGCTCTCCGACTACCTCACAGCCAACTCCATTTTCGTCGCGGTCATCGGGCTGATCGTGTCCAGAGAGTCGCCGGCTATGTCACTGTCACTTACGGTGCTGATTCTGCTTTTGTGCATCTTCGGTATTCTCCTCTGTCTTCAGATGGCAATCGTCCTTGGTCGTTTGTCAGGGCAGAATGCGTTGTGGGAATGGCAGCTGAGGGGAATCGAACTGGCTCAGGATTGGCAGGGGGAGAAACTTCTCACAGGCCTGTATCGACTTCACGAAGCCCGGCAATCGGTCGAAGATCTGCGGAACGAGCCTCCTGTCTTCAAGCCGAACTGGGCGTTCCGCCAGCACCGGCAGTGGTGGGCCCATCGCTCCGTCAGTTTTCCCTGGTTTTTCGGTTCCGTCTACGGCCTGTTCCTCATCTGGGCAGTGACACAATTCTTTCGCTGATGTGCGGCTTCTCGTAGCGTACCGATTCGCTCGTTAACCTATAAGATACGTGCTCGTTCGATCGTGGTTCTCGCGGAACAGAGGCAGTAGAGGAAGGAAATCGCCGTGCCTGATCTTGTTTCTCCGCGCGTTGCGTACTTTTCCATGGAGATCGGCCTTGAGTCCGGGATGCCGACCTATGCGGGAGGGCTTGGTGTGCTCGCCGGCGACACGATTCGCTCGGCTGCGGATCTCGACGTGCCGATGGTGGCGGTGTCCTTGCTGCACCGGCGCGGGTACTTTTTCCAGCGGCTGGATGCGCAGGGCCGGCAAAGCGAGGAGCCTGTCGCGTGGCCGGTCAATGATTTCGCTGAACTGATCGACGAGCGGGCCACGGTCGACATCGAAGGTCGCACGGTCCATGTCAGGGCCTGGCGGTATCGCGTAACGGGTGAGTCCGGGCATGTCGTTCCGGTGTATCTACTCGATACAGATGTGAGTGAGAACCAGCCCTGGGATCGGACCCTCACCGATGTGCTCTACGGGGGCGACGACCATTATCGCTTGTGTCAGGAGGTGGTGCTGGGGATCGGGGGACTCCGCCTGTTGCGGGCGCTCGGATACCAGGACATTCTCCGATTCCATATGAATGAGGGACATGCCGCCTTGCTCGTCCTCGCGCTTGTGGAAGAGAAACTGGCTGTACAGGGCCAGGCAGAGTCCGTACCGGCCGATCTCATCGACACCGTTCGCGAGCAGTGTGTCTTTACGACCCATACCCCCGTGCCGGCCGGTCACGATCAATTTCCCGAGGAACTCGCTCGGCGGGTATTGGGAGATCATCGGTGGGCCAGGCTGAGGGCCTGCGGCATCGAGCAGAGGTTGAATCTGACGCAACTGGCCCTGCGGGGCTCTCGGTATGTCAATGGGGTTGCGATGAAGCATGGGGAGGTCTCGCACGGCATGTTCCCCGGCTATCCGATCCATTCCATTACCAACGGAGTTCACGCGGCAACGTGGACCGCTCCATCGTTCCAGAAGCTCTTCGATACCCATCTGCCGGACTGGCGGCGCGATCAACTCTCGCTGCGCTATGCAGCAGGCATTCCTACCGCAGACATCTGGACGGCCCATGTGGAAGCCAAGCGCACGTTGGTCGAGCATGTGAATCGGGAATCGAACGCGGGATTCGACCGCGAGGTGTTGACGATAGGATTTGCCCGTCGATTTGCGGCCTACAAACGTGCCGGTCTGATCTTTCAGGATCTCGACCGGCTCAAGAAGATTGTCCGCGAGGCCGGGCCGATCCAGATCGTCTTTGCCGGCAAGGCGCATCCACGCGACCGCGATGGCAAAGACCTGATCGTGCGCATCCATGAGATGCGCGATGCGCTGCAAGGGGTGGTCGCGGTGTCGTATCTGACCAACTACGACATGGAAGTGGCCAAGATGCTCTGTGCCGGTGTCGATGTGTGGCTCAATACACCGTTGCCGCCGCTGGAGGCATCAGGGACGAGCGGAATGAAGGCGGCGATGAACGGGGTACCCAGCCTGAGTGTCCTCGATGGCTGGTGGATCGAGGGCCACCTTGAGGGTGTGACCGGCTGGTCGATCGGCGATCGGGTGGAGGCCTGCCTGGAGCCTCAGCCCGGGATGGATGCCTGTCACGCAGCAGAACTCTATAGAAAACTGGAAGAGAAGGTCTTCCCCTGTTTTTATAAGGACCGCGAACGCTTTATCGAGATCATGCGGCACGCGATTGCATTGAACGGAGCGTTTTTCAATACGCAGCGCATGGTCGCCCAGTACCTCCACGATGCCTATCGATTGGGGCAAGCGTCTGTGCCACAGAGCCATGGATCGACGTGAGGGGGAGGCTGTGAGCCTGCGCGATCCCTGCCACCACTCTCATGGCTTCATCCTGACCATCAATGGAGGATCATCGAGCCTCAAGTGTTCGCTCTTCCTCGTTGGTCCTCCTCTCACTCGTGTTGTGTCCTGCGTGGTCGATCGAATCGGGTTTCCGGACGGGACGCTGACCCTCACGGACGTGGCCGGGGGAACCACCGAGCGCAGGACTATCCAGGCCGCGCATCACAAGGACTGTGTCGATCCGTTCATTGCCTGGCTGGAACAGAAAGTCACAAACGCAGACCTTGTAGCCATCGGGCATCGCGTGGTGCATGGAGGTCATCGTTATAGCGAGCCGCAGCGCCTCACTCCAGAAGTCATGGGTGAATTGCGTCGGCTAAGTCCCTATGATCCAGAACATATGCCGGCCGAGATCGAGTTGATCGAAACGTTGGGCCGGCGGTACCCGACGCTTCCGCAAGTCGCCTGCTTCGACACCGCCTTTCACCGCGATATGCCGCGAGTCGCACGCCTCTTGCCGATCCCCAGACGGTACGACGAGGCCGGCGTGCAGCGCTATGGGTTTCACGGCCTCTCCTATGCCTACTTAATGAAGGAACTCAGGCGTATTGCACCTCACGAGGCGCAGGGCCGTGTCATCCTGGCTCATCTAGGCAATGGGGCGAGCATGGCGGCGGTGCGCGGGGGCAAGGGCATCGATACGAGCATGAGTTTTACGCCCGCGGCGGGATTGCCGATGAGCACTCGTTCAGGCGATCTCGACCCAGGACTGCTGTCCTATTTGTCGAGAACGGAAGGCATGACCGTGGAGCAATTCCAAACGATGGTCAATCAGCAATCGGGGTTGCTCGGGGTGTCGGAGACCAGCTCCGACCTGCGCGATCTTTTGGCAAGCGAAAGTCACGATCCACGTGCGGCAGAAGCCATAGCGCTCTTCTGCTATCAGGCCAAGAAATGGATGGGCTCATTTGCCGCTGCCTTGGGAGGGCTCGACACGCTGGTCTTCAGTGGCGGTATCGGTGAGAACTCGGCGGTCGTCCGAGTGCGCATCTGTGAGGGTTTGGAATTCCTCGGCATCGCATTGGATGTGACTCGCAACCTAGCGGGGTCCTCTGTCATTTCGAGGGAGGGAAGCGGAGCCACTGTTCGTGTGATCACTACGGATGAAGAGAGCGAGATTGCGAGTTCCGTCCATCAGCTGCTGCATGAGAACAGAGGCAATGAGGTATAAGAGCTTGTCACGTTAGACACTTCGACTTTCACGGAACGAGATCACTCGCAACGAGGAGCCCATGCGCCAGACCAAGAAGAAACCGCTGAGTTCAGACCTGCTCATGAAAATGCACGCCTATTGGCGAGCCGCGAATTATCTGTCCGTAGGTCAGATATATCTCTACGCTAATCCATTGCTGAAGAAGCCGCTGACGCGCGCACACATTAAGCCGCGGTTGCTTGGCCACTGGGGTACGACGCCGGGGCTGAACTTCGTCTATGTCCACCTGAACCGTGTCATTAACGAATACGATCTGAACGTCATGTATATCACCGGGCCAGGCCACGGTGGGCCTGGACTGGTGGCGAACGCCTACTTGGAAGGCACCTACAGCGAGGTCTATCCGAATGTCTCGCAAGATGAAGAGGGTCTGAAGCGGCTGTTCACGCAATTCTCCTTTCCCGGGGGCATTCCGAGTCACGTCTCACCGGAGACACCGGGATCAATTCACGAGGGCGGCGAGTTGGGTTACTCGCTGTCACATGCGTTCGGCGCGGCGTTCGATAATCCGGACCTGCTCGTCGCCTGTATCGTGGGCGATGGTGAAGCGGAAACCGGCCCGCTGGCGGCCAGTTGGCATTCGAACAAGTTTCTGAACCCTGTGCACGACGGCGCCGTGCTGCCGATCCTGCATCTGAACGGGTACAAGATCGCCGGCCCCACGGTGCTGGCGCGTATTCCGCACGATGAGCTGACATCTCTGTGTATCGGATACGGGTACAAGCCATATGTTGTCGAGGGTGATGATCCCGCGACGATGCATCAACAGATGGCCGCCACGCTGGATGCGGTTGTA
>JBGPVY010000032.1:0-17615 GCA_041491905.1 Nitrospiraceae bacterium
AGTGGAATCCAGCCGGGCCAACGGCTCGGTCTCTATGGGTTTGGAGCGTCCGCTCACATTGCCATCCAGATTGCTCGTCATTGGGGCTGTCAGGTCTATGTCAGCTCGTTGAAACCGGAGCATCGACGTCTCGCACGTGAATTGGGCGCCACATGGGTGGGCGGGGCGACCGACAGGCCGCCGGACAAGCTTCACGGTTCGATTATCTTTGCGCCGGCCGGGGAACTGGTTCCGCCGGCCTTGCGCGCATTGGAACGCGGCGGCACGCTCGCCCTCGCCGGTATTCACATGACGCCGATTCCCTCGCTCGACTACGATCGCGAGGTCTTTGGAGAGAAGGTCATTCGAAGCGTCACAGCCAATACGAAGCAGGACGGACTCGATCTCCTGCGCGAGGCGGCTGCGATTCCCATCAAACCCCATACCCTGTCGTTTCCCCTCGCCGAAGCCAACCGTGCGTTGCAAGAATTGAAAGCCGGGAGCTATTCGGGAGCCGGCGTGCTTGTCCTCTCGTAACCGATCCAGCAGGATAGTGAACATAGCTCTATGGCAGCCAAGAGAATTAGTTAGTTATCGACAGTTTCTGCGTCCCGCGCAACGTACTCAAGCTCACTGTTCAGCACTCATCGTTTTGCATTCTGCGCTTAGGGATCAAGAGTGCGTGAGCCCGCTCGCTGGCTTCTTTGACCAGGACACCCATCTTCGAGTGGGTGGGTTCGAAGTCGATGGGGAGATCGTAGTGGCGGAGGCGTTCGCTGGCGGTGGGGCCGATGGAGGCGACGACCATCTTTTTGCAAGCTCCTTTGAACCGCGCGGTGGTGCCTTCCTGTTCGAGTAACTGAATGACATGATCGATCTGCGCGGCGTTGGTGATCAGCAACACGTCTATTTGCCCGGCGATGATGGCAACGAGTACCGCATGAAGCGGAGCGATGTTCTCCGGTAAGGCCCACTTGTAGATCGGAACTTGCGTGACCTGCGCGCCGCGCTGACGCAGTGCCGCAAGGAGATCCGGATTCGACACCCCGTATTCCTGTACGGCAATTCGGACTTCAATAAGCGAGCCTCGCTCATCGAGGACCTGCAAGATGTCGCGCCAGGTGTTGGGCTCAGGGACCGTGATGGACGGGGTGAGCCCAAGCTCCTTCAGCGCGGCGACCGGCTTGGGGCCACGTGCGAGTACGGTCGTGCGAGCGAGGGCCGCCATGACGGAATCCAGGGGGTGGGCCGTCTGAAGAATTTCGATCATGGTCTTGGTGCCGACACCGGTCAAGAGGATGACCATCTCGAAATGCCCGGCCAGTAGCCGCTTGCCGAACTCCAAGACCGCCGTGTTGTCGGAGAGCGGAATCTCGCGCAAGGCCGGCGCGACGTGAGGCTGGCCTCCGTAGCGCTCGATCAGCCGCGCCATTTCTGCGGCCATCCGACTCTCGAACGCGGCGACGGTGAGACCATTGAAGCCAACGGTAGCCATTAGGTCTTCGAAGGAAAAAGTAAAAAGCCAAAGTGGACTGTTTCTTCAAGATTGGAAGCGTGGGTATCGTACCATAATTAGCTAGAGAAGAAGCGCAGCCACCGGCCCGATTGAGGCGAGCCGGGCCTCACTCCGCATCCTAGCAGGCTGCGGAAAAGCTCTGTGGGCACGCGAGAGTTTCGATGGTCCCCAAATGTGGCACAACAGTAGAAGACTCTCACGGGATGCTCAAAATGGCCGTCCAACGAGGCCGCAGCGAGTGAAGGCCCGAGGCGTACCCTTGGGGTACGTTGAGGGTCTGAACGATGCGAGAACGATGCTGGCGGACTTTTTCAGCATCCTGCCAGGGATTTTCAATTGACGGAGCCAAGGTGGCTCCCTACTATAACGGACACGATTGAGGATGACTATGAGTGCTCCGCTCCATCGAGGATTACGCCATGTGGCGCTGCGCGTCACGAAGCTCGCGCGTTCTCGCACATTCTATGAGCAGTTGCTGGGGATGAAGGTGGTGTGGGAGCCCGACCCCGACAATGTGTATTTCAGTTCCGGATCGGATAATTTCGCCTTACACCAGATTCCGGCGTCCGAGCTCGCCGCGTATCAGCCCTTGACGGGGCAATCGTTGGATCACATCGGTGTGATCCTTGAAAGCCCTGAGGCAGTCGACCGGATGTATCGGGAGGTCGAACCGCGTCTGCCGCAGCTTGGCGGGCGGGTCGTGAAACCGCCGAAACAGCATCGCGACGGCAGCTATTCCTTTTACTTTTCCGATCCCGACGGGACTGTCATTCAAGCGATGTACGAACCCACGATCAGTAAACTAGAATTCACACGTAAAGGGTAAGGCGATCCCCTTACGCCTCACTCCTCACGCCTTACGAGTATGAAGATCTGGGACAGTCTGCCGAAAAAACAGTATCTCAGCCTCGCGCCCTGGGCCTGGGTCCAATTGGAGAGCGCGGACCCTCCTGGGCCCTTTCCCTTTATTGCAGGGGTGGCGCCCGAAGTCGTCGCGAGTCTCCATGAGGCCCATGGGCTTCTCTCCAGCGCGATCGATACAGCCATCAGCGATGTCTTGTCCAAGAGGGCCCCGCTCGACGATCCCGATCGCCGGCGGCTATTGGAAGATGCCTATGCGGAGGTGATCAGCGCCCGTCCCTATCTGCAGCAGCACATTCGTTGCGGGCGGAAGCAGGACGGTACGTTTCAATGGGAGTTTCCGACCGATCCCACTAAATCCGCTACGGTCACCAACGGTGGGCTCCGGATCTTCCATTCCGTGAAGCGGCAGGCGATTCCGATCGGGTTCGACCAGCGACAGTTGGGGCCGCTGGTGGGAAAGGTACTGGGGTTCCTGGACGGCACGCATCAGACCGACGAATTCAAAACGGTGGTGGCGACCTCGGGGCGAGATGGAGAACGCGTGCTCACGCGACTGATCGAATCCCTCCACCAGCATGAGTGCTTGGTCAGTTCGCGCACCTCCTCTGTCAAATCCTGCTGGTTCGAGACGCTACAGGATAAAGACACGGTCCATCTCGGCCATGCCGCGCTGCTGTATCGGCAACGGGACCAGATGCTGTTGTTCGACCCCTGGCTGCTTCCTTGGTTTGCGGAATCCTCCGTCCCGTCGCTCTGGGGATCGTTGCTGCCCAAACCGGCTGCCGTCTTTTTGACCCATGATCACGACGATCATGTGGATCCGCGCACGCTCTTGCACCTGCCCAAAGACATGCCGATCATCGTGCCGAGTCGAAGGAATCGGCGCACACTCTCCTTTGATTATCTATCGCTCTTGCGAGAACTGGGTTTTACCCGCGTGATCGAATTGGCGCATGGAGAAAGTTGGACGTTCGAAGGAGGAGCCGTGTACTCCGTGCCGTTCTATGGCGAAGATCCCTGCGATCTGGAGATGCCGCGCAACTGCTATCTCATCGCCGATCGTGGCTATAACGTGCTCGTGCATGCGGACAGCGGGCCGACGAATAGCGGGAAGTCCGCCCTCAAAGACGGAGTGATCCAGTCACTCGCGCAAAAGCATGGGCCGATCCCGCTGGTGTTTGCCTCGCAACAACAACTGCTCGAAGTCCGTGGCCATGCGGCCCACGCGCCCTTGTCTCATCCTGGCAAATGGCTCGACGTGGGAGAAAACGGCTATCTCACGAATGCGTATCTTGCCGATGTGTGTGCGGCGGCGCAGGCCAAGCTTTTCGTGTCGTATGCCACCGGCGGCGCAGATTGGTATCCGGACCATCTCTCGTTCATGTTCAGCCAACGGAATCCCGCCCGCACAGCGCTGCTGACGGCCCATTGGGAACGGCCGGAAACTCTCAAAGAACTTCTCGTCAAGCATGGATGCGGGTATCATTATGGTCATGCGTTGGATTTGTTTCGTCGCACGACCGACGGGCTGGTGGAACCGCTGACGACTGGGGAAGCCTTGACGCCCCTGTCGCTCTACCGGCTTGACCACGGCGATCCTCCGTTTATGAAAGCCAGTAGCCGCACCACACCATCTCGCTAATCGACAAGGACCGACTATGACCACGCGCAAAACGCAGCATGCCCCGATCCTCGTCACCGGTGTCGCCGGATTTATCGGCTTTCATACAGCGGCCAGATTGCTGGAGCGAGGCAAGCGGGTGATCGGACTCGATAACGTCAACGACTACTACGACGTGCGACTGAAGAAGGCGAGGCTGGCGAAGCTGAAACCCTTCAAGCAGTTCACCTTCACCAAAATCGATCTGGCCGACCGAGTGAAAATGCGCCGGCTCTTTGCCACGCAGTCGATTACGAAGGTGGTTCATCTGGCGGCGCAAGCGGGTGTGCGCTATTCGCTCGTGAATCCGCATGCCTATACGGACAGCAACATCGAAGGGTTTCTGAACATATTGGAAGGCTGCCGGCACGCGAAGGTCGAGCACCTCGTCTATGCCTCGTCGAGTTCCGTCTACGGCGGCAATACCCAGATGCCGTTCTCGATTCATGACAACGTCGATCATCCGGTCTCTCTCTATGCGGCCAGCAAGAAGGCCAATGAACTCATGGCTCATTGTTATGCGCATCTCTATCGGATTCCCTGCACGGGTCTGCGGTTTTTTACGGTCTATGGGCCCTGGGGGAGGCCCGATATGGCGCTCTTCATCTTTACGAAGGCGATTCTGGAGGGAAAACCGATCGAGGTCTTTAATCACGGGAAGATGTGCCGGGACTTTACCTATATCGACGACATCGTCGAAGGAGTGATTCGGACCCTCGATCATCCGGCCACGCCGAACCAAGCCTGGTCCGGTGACAGACCGGATCCCGGGACCAGTTCAGCGCCGGCCCGGATCTATAATATCGGTAATCATCAGTCAGTCGAACTGTTGCGCTTTATCGAGGTGTTGGAGAACGCATTAGGGAAGAAAGCGGTGAAGAAGCTGCTGCCGATTCAGCCGGGCGACGTGCCGGCGACGTATGCGGACATCGAGGACCTCACGCGCGACGTCGGCTTCAAACCCGCCACGCCGATTGAGGAAGGAATCCCGCGTTTCGTGAGGTGGTATCGGGAGTTCTACAAAAAATGAAGGGTGCCAAGCCTTTCATATAGCCTGGCACCCCCGGTCTCTCGCTCTGAACTGATTCGTTACGGACAGCCGATCGGCACAAATCCCGGCCCGAAGATTCTCTTTAGAGTCACAAAACGTGCATTGTCGTAGAACGAATAACTCGGACCCCGCTGATTTCGTCCGGAAAGATCTCCGCCATACGAGGGATCTGTCCCGTTAAAGAACCCGCCACGGGTTTTCTGATTAAGGTGGATCCACTCTCCGTACATGGAGCAGACTTCAGCTTGAACGGACCCGGACGAGGCGATGCTGGCGTGCCAATCTTTGGCCCAATCGGGGACGGTCTGTCCTCCGTTGGTCATACCATTCTGATTGCGCTCGGCGTACGGAGGAATATCGTAGTGAGGAGCCGTGGCCACGGTGGGGCGATAGGTCGGCATGTCATCCAGCGAGGGCACGACCGACAGTTCTTTCAGAGTCATCAATTTACAGCCCGGCAAATCCTTGTTGGTGTAGAGGGCGGTCCCATCGGCTTGGGGGCATTCCCGCATCAGGAACGGATCGAAGGGGATCGTCGTATCGGAGAATGCCGACGTTGAGGACAGGGTCAGGATCGTTGCGGCGATTACGAACAAATGGGTGGGTTGCATAGAGCGCCTCCCTTGAGACGGTGGAACAGACAGGGTTTGCATCATCGTTCACCTTTCTTCATTGTACTCACCCATGGTGCTGACAAGCTATGCCACCAGAGCCAAAGCCGTCTATTCATCTTTCGAGGGGGGTCTTGCTACCGACGGGGGACGTGGCTAAATGGCTCAGCTGGCCGAATAGCCGAGACCAATGGCTCAATTGATTCGGGGCGCACACCTTCCAAATTCGGCAGATCGAGATCGACTTCCGTCGGTTGTCGGGGGGATTAGGTGGTGGCCAGCGCGAGCACCTTCATGCCGGCGCTTTTGCTGCGCGGATGCCGGCTCGGGAATCCTCCACCACGACACATTGCGCGGTGGTGACGCCATTGCCTCGCTCGTTTCTTTCGTGAAGCCACCGTAGCGAAACGGCTTCCGGTGAACAAGCAGCTTTGCCTTGTTCCCTCCCTGCTGCTGCGGTATTCTCCGCCTTAAACCCGTGAGGCGTGAAACGTTCGAAGAATTTCCCTCGCTTGATCCCCTCACTCCTCCGTCTGACCAATTTCTGTCATGACTGACTACGGCGTGCTTGCAAATCTGCTCATGATCTTCACGGTGTCGATCGCCGTCGTCTTCGTATTCCACAAGGTTCGGTTTCCCTCGATCGCGGGATTCTTGGTTGCCGGCGCACTTATCGGCCCCCACGGGTTGAACCTCATCTCGGATATCGGCACGGTCCAAGTGTTGGCTGAGATCGGGATCGTCCTGCTCCTCTTCACCATAGGCATCGAATTCTCGTTGGTGCAATTGGCCTCCATGCGCCGCCTCATGTTACTGGCCGCACCGATCCAGGTCGGCGGCGTGCTGTTGATCGCGTGGCTCGGGGCGATGCTCGTCGGACTGTCCTGGCGGCAGGGGTTGTTCTGGGGATTCCTCTTCTCCTTGAGCAGTACGGCGATCGTGTTGAAGACCTTGGCCGAACGGGGGGACAGCGACTCGATCCATGGCCGAGCCACGATCGGGATTCTCGTCTTTCAGGATTTAGCCGTCGTACCCATGATGTTGTTGACGCCGATTCTTGCCAGCCAGTCGGATGGAGGCGGGCTGGCGATTCTGCTCACCTTGGGGAAGTCGATACTTGTCGTCTTGCTCGTCATTGCAGCGGCCTGGTATCTGGTCCCCAAGCTGTTGGGACATATCGTCCGCAGCCGCAGCCGTGAACTGTTCTTGCTGACGATCATCGTCTCCTGTCTCGGCATTGCGTGGCTCACCACGCTCGGCGGTCTCTCGTTGGCGTTGGGCGCGTTCATCGCCGGGTTGGTCATTTCCGAATCGGAGTACAGCCATCAGGCCATGGCCGAAGTGCTGCCGTTCCGCGACAGTTTCAACAGTCTCTTCTTCGTGTCGATCGGCATCCTCATGGACTGGCGGGTGTTGTTCGAGCATCCGCTGCCGGTGGCCGGACTGCTAGTGACGATTCTGTTCGTGAAATTTGTCGCCGGGGCCGGATCAGTCTTGTTGGCGGAGGTCCCCCCACGTTCAGCGATTATGGTGGGCATCGCCCTGGCCCAGGTCGGAGAGTTTAGTTTCTTGCTGGCGCAGCAAGGGCAGGAGAACGGTTTCTTGCGGGGTGATCCGTATCAGGTCTTTCTCGCGGTCTCGGTGCTCTCCATGATCGTGACGCCCTTTCTCATGCAGTGGTCGCCGCACCTGGCCCGCCGCGCGGAGGCGTGGCAGCGGCTTCGTCATTGGCTGCCTAGTCGCACCATCGCCCACGTCCTGCAGACCGAAGGGAAACAGATTCGGATGAAGGATCACGTCATTATTGTGGGGTATGGGTTGAACGGGAGGAATCTCGCCCGCGTCCTCGGCGACGCGGAGATCCCATATCTCGCCTTGGATCTCGACGGCGATACCGTCAACCGTGAAGCGAAACACGGGGTGCCTGTCTATTACGGCGATGCCACGAATCCGAATGTGCTGCGGCACATGAAGATCGAGGACGCGAAAGTGTTGGTGGTCGCCATTTCGGATCCATTTATCACCCGGCGGACAGTGCAGGTCGCCAAGGGACTCAACCCTAAACTCCATGTCGTCGTGCGGACTCGTTATCTGCGCGACTTGGAGGAGCTGCACCAACTTGGCGCGGATGATGTGGTGCCTGAGGAATTCGGAACCTCCATCGAGATCTTTTCCTTGGTGCTCCGCACCTACAAACTGTCGCAGGACTTTGTGACGCAAAAGGCTGAACAAGTTCGCCGCGAAGGGTATGCCTTGCTTCGTCGCAGCGAATTACCCGAACTCGCACATCAGCTTCGTGGCGGGACTTTGACCGATGCGGAAGTCGAAACCTGCCGCATCGACGACGATTTCCCTGCGGGGGGGGAAACGTTGGCTGAGATTGCTCTCCTTCCACGCACGGGCGCTTCGGTGATCGCCTGGACGCGCGCTGGGGTCACACAAGCGAATCCGTCGGAGCAGACTCGGTTAATGGCGGGCGATATTGTGGTGTTACTCGGTTCGCGCGCCCAGATTCGGCAGGCGGTGGGGCTTTTAGCCCGCATTATTCTTGACGATTCGTCGCGAAATCGCTGAGACGCGTCGCGAGACCGGCGCGCGGAGCCGTGAGGACCTGATGCGTTCTCGTGCAGTACGTTGAGGGTCCGAGGGGCGAGCCCGCCGGCCGAAGGCTTGTCGTAGCAGCGGATAGGCGATTGCAGCAGAAGCGCTCATGAATAATGCGGGCGAGTTCAGATGGGTGCGAAATGAGCCGCTAGCATCCTGCCGTCGTCATGAGCTTGTAGGCCTCCTCCAGCGTTGCCACTTCAATGACAGTGATGTTCCATCTGGTTGCCAGCTGGGAGAGATCCCAGTCGGCCGTGTCTAGTTGCCCGCGAGGCACCAGTGTGGTTTTAAACTGTGCGCGGGCCACCGCTTCGACTTTGATGAGAAGTGCACCCACCGGCTCGATCTGACCGTCCGGCGCGATTTTTCCAGTCAGGGCAACGTCTGACTTGACGTCGTCGCCTCGCCAGGCCGCCATGATGCCGACTGCGACGGCACTGCTGGCGCTCACTCCCTCGGTCAACTTATTGAATGACCTGTTCTTGATCGTGATCACCCACTCTCGTCCGTTCTCTCCCACTGCCTTCATGGCAGCCACGACGGCTTGCTTGACGCCTTCTTTCCAATCCTCGCTGACGACTGAGCCGCCGCCCAGGTTAATCTCATTGAATTGGACTGTCGGTCCCTCTTGTCGAGGGTCTTTGTCGATTTGGAGCACGATGTAGTGGATGATTTCGGTCTGTCCACCGGTCAGCACACCCAGTGCCGGTACCGTTGCAAAACGACGGCTGTCCGCTGATCAGAGCGGGAGGGCTTGCGTGCAAAGAATGATCGCTGAGAGGATGAGAACAAGGGGGGTGTTTTCCGAGTCGCGCTCATGAATCGTGCTGGCTAAGTGTGCTTAACTCTTCCAGCGAAGCGTAACTCTTTCTTTGAGCGGATGGTCGAGGGGTTGTCCGGTTTGCGCCGACGCAAGATGTGCGGCTTTCAACTTGTAGTACCATTTAGCCGGCGTATCGGCATCGTCGATGAGCATCAAGGCCGGTTTGTAGCGTAATCCCACCGCCTGGCGCTCCATCACCTCTCGATCCTGGGTCATGAAAATGTTAGCGAAATAGCGAAAGATGGTCTTGGAAAAGGGAACCCAGCTGAGGCAGTTCCACGCTGCGGCAAAGTCGATGCGGCATTGCTGTTCACTGATCGGCGTGACCGTGGCGCGGCTAGACACGAAGAGCGATCCGCACTGGACGAACTCGAATCGCTGGTTGGGCAGCACAAAGTCGATGGTCGTCGTCAGCGGCCCGCCGTAAAACAGGTTCAGGAGCTTGTACGGTCCGCTGTTCGTTGAGGGGGCGTGCGGCACCATGCGGAAGCCGTTGGGAAGCGGTTCAAAGGTCTTGGCCTTTTCGTGTATGCTCGCCTTGGTGCGCCACCAGGAGCTTTGATGCACAAAGGGACCGTGAGCCGGGTCCATCAAACCGACGATGCCGTCGTCGATGGTGCAATCCAGCAGCGTTGAAATGTGAATCATCCGATAGGGAGACGAGGGGAGCGGGAGCGGTGGCACGTCCGGGATGATCTGGTTCGGTTGTTGAGGGTCGGGAATGAACACCCACACGTAGCCATCCCGCTCATGGCAGGCGTAAGTGGTGATGCCGATTTTGTCGACTTGAATGGCGGAGTTTTCGACCAGCGCAGGAATCCCCCGACAACGGCCTGCCTGGTCGAACTGCCAACCATGGTAGGCACATTCGACACAGTCGCCTTCCATTTTGCCGAAGGACAGCGGCATCCCGCGATGGGGACAAATGTCGCGCATGGCTGCGACCGCACCCTGTGATGTCTTGCAGACAAGGATCGGGAGGCCCAACAGGATGGTCCCTTTCAGGCTGCCGGGAGCGAGTTCACTGCTCAGACAAGCGGGATACCAGAAGCCGAAGAGTGGTGCGCTCCTGGATGGCTTGATCTCTGTGATGAGGTCGCTGTTCATGGAAAAAGGAAGGAGGTACGTGAGAGGACCAGCCTGCACTGTAGCAGCAGCTTGATTGTGAATATAGCGAGTGGGTCATGTAACGTCAAGCCAGCCGGCACCAAATTAGCCTCTCTAACTAAGAAGGGAACAGCCAGATCATCTTTCCTTGCTCGCATCGCAGGACTGCATCTTCGGTCCCGCTCTGCCACGACCCCTTATTTCTCATAGCGGGGTGGCCTGCTCGGTCTCCCACTGCGCGCGTCCAACGAGCATATATTGCCGATCTTTCCTGACATTTTCTGAGGCACCTATGCCGGCCCAACTGCGGCCGTCCAATCCTATCTCCTTTCTTTCAATCAAATCTTCAGGCCAGACTGCCTGGTATGGTCTCAACTGCGCGCATCGAGGGAGCACCTTCTTAGTGTGCGGCCTCTGTGAGCATAGAGACCACCCAGGCAGTCTGGCCCGCTCCCTCCCTTTCCTTGACAAGAAAAAGAAGCGGAGACTATAGTTAAAATCCCATTGAAATCGCCAAATTCATGCGTACCTGACAGGAAAGAGGGCGTCATGACAATCGCGCAGATGGATCCAGCGGTGGCGTTGGCCAACCTACAGGCCTCCCAACCTGACAAGGTGACGATCGTGCTGCTGAGCGGCGACATGGACCGAGCGATGGCGGCGTTCATCATCGCCACCGGGGCCGCCGCCATGGGAATGCAGGTCACCGTTTTTTTCACGTTCTGGGGTCTCAATGCCATTCGCCGGAAAGGCGCGACCAGCTCTGCCAAAGACTGGCTTCGTCAGATGTTCGGCCTGCTGAATAAAGGGGGCGCAGACAGCCTTCCCCTCTCGCGGTTCCATTTCTGGGGGCTGGGTACGAAGATGATGCAAAAGGTCATGAAGCAAAACCGGATGCCGGGTGTGCCGGAACTCATGGAGACGGCGCTGGACCTCGGTGTTCATTTTATTGCCTGCACGACAACTATGGGGCTGATGGGGATCACGAAAGATACGCTCATCGAGGGTGTCGATCAGTTCGCGGGGGTGACCACCTATCTCGCGGAGGCCAAACAAGGCAGCGTCAACTTGTTTATTTAGTTTGTTTGGTTCATCTGGTACGGGGCCTCAGTTAACTAAACAAACGAAATCAACCAAACTAACCAGATCAACAGGCTGAGTATGCTGCATGCCGATGTGAAACTCGATACGCTTGGGTACCTTTGTCCGATGCCGATTATCATGACCCTGAAGAAGATCAAGGAACTGACGTTGGGCCAGGTCCTTGAAGTCGTCTCAGACGACGAAGGCATCAAGCAGGACATGCCGGCCTGGTGCGACACGACCGGCCATCAGATGGTCGGGCTCGAAGAAGAACAGACGAAGTCGGGGACGATCTATAAAGCGTTTGTAAAAAAGACGAAGTGACCGCACAGACAGGGATTCAGTAAAGAGAGAGAAGCCGGAGGGATGATGATCAGACCTCCGGCTTCGTTGTTTTGATGTTTGATGGGGGCAGGACGTGGATCGAATCGTCGAGTGTGTGCCGAACTTCAGTGAGGGACGAAACCAGACGACGGTGCGTGCGCTGGTACATGCCGTGGAGTCGGTGCCAGGGGTCTGCCTGTTGGACCAGACGATGGATCGGGATCACCATCGCTCCACCTTGAGCTTTGCCGGCGAACCGGACGCCGTCGCTGAAGCGGCCTTTCGCGCCATTCGCGTGGCGACCGATCTCATCGATCTTCGGAAGCACAAGGGCGTCCATCCGCGGGTGGGGGCAACGGATGTCGTGCCCTTCGTGCCGTTGCGCGGCGCGACGATGCAGGATTGTATCCATCTGGCGAAGCGGTTGGGGCAACGGGTAGCAACCGAGCTGGAGATCCCGGTATTCCTCTACGAACAAGCGGCCCTGCACCGCGATCATGCCCCGCTCGAATCGGTCCGTCGAGGAGGGCTTCAAGGCCTTGCCTTCCGCATGGCCTCCGATCCTGACTGGACACCGGATTTTGGTCCCCCACAACTCCATAAGACGGCCGGCGCCATGGTGATCGGTGCGCGACCTCCCTTGATCGCTTTTAATGTGAATCTTCGCTCGACGGATCTGGCGCTGGCCCGATCCATCGCGAAAGACATTCGCCAATCGAACGGAGGGCTGCCCCATCTCAAAGCGATCGGCGTGGAGTTAGCCAGTCGACAGCTGGTTCAGGTCGCCATGAATCTAACCGATTACATCATCACACCCATTCATGTCGCGTTTGAAGCGGTTCGAGCCCGTGCAGCCGAGCAAGGTGTGGCGGTAGCGGGGAGTGAAGTGATCGGACTTGTGCCCCAAGCAGCGCTGGTTCAGACCGCCGCGCATAGCTTGGCGCTCCAACGGTTCGATGCAACGCAGGTACTGGAAATGAGATTGGAGACTCGGCTGTTCGGTGAGCCGGCACGACAGGCCCCGTCTCGCGAACAGGAGCCGGTTGATTTGCACGCGCAATCACTCGCGGACTTTTTGGACACTGTGGCCGCGGCGACCCCGTTTCCGGCCGGGGGCACGGTCGCGGCCTTGGTGGGCGCCCTTGCGGCCTCGCTGGGGATTATGGGAACACGCCTCAGCCGGCAACAAGGAGTGGAAGATCGGCTGAGTGAGATTGGCCGGCGGCTTCGCGAGCTGATGCAAGCGGATGGCGATGCCTATCAGCGATTTATCCGGGCAACGAGGCTCGCGAAGACAGATAGAACTCATCGCGCCGTCTTGTCGTCCGCGCTCCATCTGGCGACGGAGATTCCGCTTGAAATCGCCGAACAGGCGACGGAGGCCGGAGCCCTTCTTCATGCCTGCTCGACAGGGGTGCAGCCACACGTTCGGCCTGATCTCACCGTTGGACTGGTGCTGGCGATCGCCGCAGCCGATGCGGGACGTCATACGGTCGCAGAAAACTTAAACAATCAGCACAATCAACGGTTTAAGTCCTCTCTTCTCAATCGGATTCAGCAAATGACGAACCGTCTTGAGGAACTCAGGGGGCTATGTTACACTGCGCCACTTGGTCAGGGTCAGGTTGGTACGAGAAAAAACCCTGTACAGGCATCGCCTGGGAAAGTACACAGACGGGAAGAATGGAAATCAAAGTCTTCAATAATAACGTCGAGAAAGCTCTCAAAGTTGCCAAGAAAAAGCTCGCGGGGGAAGGACTCTTCCGCGAACTGAAGCGCCGGCGGTTTTACGAAAAGCCCAGCGTCAGGAAGAAAGCCAAGCAGCGCGAGGCGCAGCGGCGGCGTCAAAAATGGCTGTCGAAGCGTAAGCCAGAGTAAGCGTCCTTCCACGGGCTCGCCCGTCCGGTTGATCGTATTCCTCCCAAGGCCTTCATATCCCTTCCTCGTCCATGCGCCAGGATCAGATCACTGCTGCGCTTCGAATCGTGAAGCGCGAGATTCGGCAGTGGGAAGAGCCGGTCCTCGGCGTGGTGGCGCGCGAGTCGAACCGAGATCCCTTTCGTATCCTCATGTCGTGTCTCCTCAGCCTCCGGACCAAAGACAAGACGACCAGTGAGGCCAGTGCCAGGCTGTTCGCGCTGGCGCATCAGCCGGCCACAATGCTGACCCTCCCGCTCCAGAAGATCGAACGCGCGATCTATCCCGTCGGGTTCTACCGGACGAAAGCTAAATCGATTCATGCAATTTGCCGTCGCCTTCTTGACGTATATGAAGGCACAGTGCCCGACTCCATCGAGGAGTTGGTCACGCTGTCGGGGGTCGGCCGGAAAACGGCGAACTTGGTGGTGACGGTCGGCTACGGCAAGCCCGGCATCTGCGTGGATATCCACGTGCATCGGATCAGTAATCGCTGGGGCTACGTGAGGACGGAGACGCCGGAGGAAACTGAGCAGGCGCTACGCCGGAAATTGCCATCGCCGCATTGGATCACCTTCAACGACTTGCTTGTCCCCTACGGGCAGAACCTCTGCCAACCAGTCTCGCCCTTCTGCAGCAAGTGCAAACTCATCGAATACTGCGATCGGGTGGGAGTTAAAAAATCACGTTAGGCGTGAGGGGTGAAGCGTGAGCGCGCGAAATTCACCATCGTCTGACGCCTTACGTGTTACGCCTCACGGTATTCAGATGAACAGCTTGGTTTCCGCATCGGAGGTAAGCGCAATAATGGCAGGTAGTCCCATGACTTCGTCAACGTTCTTTTCGACGACGGCACTGTCCACGCCCATGTATTCCAGGCCCGCGCTGCAAGCGATGAGCCGGAACCGGCCGACCAACTTCGCTTCCTGAAACATCTCTGAAATCTTCGGGACTTTCTTCTCTTTCAACAGACGAGCGACCTCGTCCGCCGATGAGGCGTATTCCGGCGGAAAATCGATCACGTCGATCTTTCCCTCGGCCAGCTTCTTGATCGTCCAGAACAATAAGATCACGATCACGTCCTTTCCCATTGCTGCGGCAGTGAGGCCAAGGGTCGCGACCTGGTGCAGCGTATCGTAGGTGGCGTGATGGGCGAAGATGACGAACTTGGGTTGAGCCGGCATAGTTTGGTGGCTACTTCTTCGCGGCTTGGGCTTTGACGCCGTTCACATAATCGGTGATGGCCGCATCGACTTCGCCTGTGGTCATGGGACGGTCATGCGTTTCACTTTCGTCCACGAGATATGTATCGTGCTCTTTTTCCTGCCGCAGGACCACGGAATTCTCCGGCGTCACCTCGATCAGCATGTACCACTCGCGTGCCCCCTGCGTGATGACGACCTCCTTGCCCAGGCCTTTCTTCGTAATCTCGATATGAAGATCATCGGATGCGCTGACCGTGGAGGGACATGCAAGGAGTCCCATACCAAGGCCCGCGACCCCTAGCAAGACGCTGACCCGAACTGTAAAGGGCGAACGACACGACATAGCAGAAAGATTATAGCCCGTTGAGAAACTTGCCGTAAACACTGGCTGAGGCTCGGTCGTTGGCTTGAGTGCTCCCAAGTCGCATGTTAGGATGCGCGTCCAATGGATAGCTTACTCGCAACAGTCCAGCAATGGATTCCGGTTGATGTGCTCATCGGTCTCACCGTGGCCTCGGCCATCGGCTTTATCGGCTCCCTGATTGCCATCCCGCTGATTCTGGTCCGCTTGCCGGCCGACTATTTTGACACGCGTACTCCCCGCCATTGGATGAAAGACCATCATCCAGCGCTGCGCCTATCGGGGTTGGTCGTCAAGAACGTCGTCGGCGTCGTGCTCCTCTTGGCCGGCTTTGCCATGCTCTTTTTGCCGGGGCAGGGCCTGCTGACTATGCTGATCGGGGTTTCGCTCATGGATTTCCCTAGAAAACGCGAGCTGGAGGCCAAAATGGTTGGCCAGCCGACCCTGCTGGGCGTCATTAATGCCATGCGCCACAAGTATGGTAAACCGCCGCTGACGCTGACCCCCGATCCTTAGCCCACATCATGTCGAGCACCGAGTCCAGCCGCAAGACGCTCTACCTAATCGATGGGAGCGCCTATATCTATCGTGCGTTCTTCGCCCTGCCGGCCCTGAATAATTCCCAAGGCCTCCAGACCAACGCCATCCTCGGTTTTACGACGACATTGCTGAAGATTCTTCGTGAGCGGAAGCCGGATGGTCTCGTCGTGGCGTTTGACGAGAAAGGTCCGACGTTGCGCCACGCGGAGTTCAAGGCATACAAGGCGCAGCGCCCGCCGATGCCGGAAGGCATGAGCGCCCAGATTCCCTACATCCATCGCGTGGTGGACGCCCTCAACATTCCCGCAGTCCGGCAGGCCGGCTACGAGGCGGACGATTTGATCGGCACGCTCGCGCACCAGGCCGAACAGGCCGGCTTCGACGTCGTCATCGTCACCGGCGATAAGGACATGTTCCAACTCCTGACGCCCCACGTGCGTATCTACGATCCGGTGAAAGACAAGTGGTTGGGCGAAGCGGAATGCCGTGAACGCTTCGGCGTGGAGCCGGCGCGCGTCGTGGAGATCATGGGGCTCATGGGTGATGCGACGGACAATATTCCCGGCGTGAAGGGCATCGGTGAGAAAACGGCGATGAAGCTGATCGCCCAGTTCGGCACGATAGAGGAACTCTTACGCCGTGTGGAGGAGGTCTCGCCGCCTCGGATACAAGCCCTCTTGATCGAACAGGCCGAGAACGCCCGCCTCAGTCGGCGGCTGGCGACCATCCAACTGGATAGTCCCGTGGCGTTCGATGCCTCGACCTATCACATGAAGCCTCCCCATCAGGACCAACTTACCGAGCTATTGCGCGAACTGGAGTTCACCACACTGCTCAAATCATTTCAGCCATCGTTCACACAAGCTGAGGCGAATGCGGTTAAGACGGAACTGCTTCAGGATGAACCGTCCGCACAGCGATTTGTGGAGAGATTGCCGAAGGGCGGCGTCCTCGGCCTGCAGTGCCTGCTTTCCCCTGGGCCTGGTATGCAGGCGGATGTGCAGGGGATGGCGCTGTCTACGGGAGATCAGACCGCGTTCATTCCGCTCGACGTTCGAACCTACATGCGGCCCATCACATCGTTGCTGCATGACCCCACGAGAACCAAGGTTGTCCATGACATGAAGGCGGCCTTGCTGGTCTTTCACCGCATCGGGCTGACTCTCGCGGGCCCCTACCTGGATACTATGGTGGCGGACTATCTGCTCAATCCCAACCGCCGCGATCACCAGCTTGAGACCATCGCGCTGGAAGTGTTGGACCATCGGTTTGGGACAGGACAAAAACACAGCGCTGCACCGCAATCCCTTTTCGACGAGGACCGCGGATCGCGAGAGGAGGCAGCGGAGGCCGCGTCGGTGCTGGCCAAGCTCGCCCCGTCCATGACGGAACGACTATCAGAACAGGGAAGCCTCACGCTTTTCACCGACGTTGAAATGCCACTGGTGCCGGTGTTGGCCGAGATCGAGCGGAACGGGTTTTTATTGGATGTCGAAAGCCTGCGCTCGCTCAGCAAAGAATTGGAACGGGAACTCGACCGGATGATCAAGACGATCGAAGGATTGGCCGGCGGCGAGTTCAACATCAATTCGCCGAAGCAGCTCGCCACGGTGCTCTTCGAGAAGTTGGGGCTCAAACCGATCAGGAAAACCAAGACCGGGTACTCGACCGATGAAGACACGCTGACGCAGCTCGCCACCCAGCACGAATTGCCCGCGCAGATTGTGAACTATCGGAGCCTCAGTAAACTCAAGTCCACCTACGTGGATGCACTACCAGAATTGGTGAATCCGGAGACCAAGCGGCTCCATACGTCGCTCAATCAGACTGTCGCGGCGACCGGACGGCTTTCCTCTACCGAGCCGAATCTGCAAAATATTCCGGTGAAGGGCGAGTACGGATTACGAATCAGAGAAGCGTTTATCGCGCCGGCATGCCACACCTTGCTCTGTGCCGACTACAGCCAGATC
>JBGPVY010000076.1:0-11416 GCA_041491905.1 Nitrospiraceae bacterium
ACAAAGCCCTTCACACGCCCTTCACACAAAGGACCGCCTTCATGGGGACAACGATTATGGATCGCAAAATACGTCCCCTCGATGTTGAAGAGCGCAATCTCCCGATTGTTCACCATGACGACTTTTGATTGCCCAGGCGGCAGTTCGTCGACCAGGGCGACGGATTGAAACCCCTCTAGCATGCTGTACCAACTCCTCTCTTCATGCGTTTCACCAAGTCTCCCACGCGCGTTACATCCGAAGCGTATATTTCAACTCCAGCCCTATGGTGACCCCTTCCTGCTTGATGAAACCCGCTCCTGTTTGAATCGCGTAGCGGACCGCTTCGGGAGAGGAACTATACTTGGGGCAGTCATCTACACGGCAGGGAGCGACATTTTCCTTGAGCCCCACGATATGATGGCTTTCATCAATCCACATTATGTCCACCGGAAACCGATACTCCTTCGTCCAGATGTGGTTCTGGCCGGTCGACTCGAAGATATAAAGCAATCCACTATTCGGTGGCAACGTCTCTCGAAAGGCAAGACCGACGAGCAGTTTCTCCGGTGTATCCGCCACTTCCGTCTCGAGCTCACGGCCATTTGGAAAGGAGACGATAATCATGGTCTCCTCTTTTCGATCGATGAGAAAGAACGAAGCGCTCATCAAGAAAATCGCCATGAGGACGAGCGTGATGATGCGCTTCTTTTTCAGCCCGCGATCGCTCACCGGTAAGGTGGTCATGGACTTTATCTGTCACGACTCATCACGACACCCTGGGCCCAAAGGCCCATTAATGCAGGGAATCTAGGCCTTCTGAGCAAATGCCGTTCTGTTGACTTGGAAAAGAGCGGCAGACTAGAATGGCGGTCGCGTCGCGGCACGCATCATGGTCGTGACGGGGCGGATTTGTCAACCGTGTGTGTCTCTATTGTAGTAAGAAGGAGGCGAGGGTCATGGCGCTGCTGATTACCGATGAATGTATCTCCTGTGGAGCCTGCCTGCCCGAATGTCCGAACGAGGCGATTTTTGAAACTCGCAGCGACGCGGAAACGAAGGGTAATCATGTGGGCGATGGCCAGGGAGTCGGCGATAGTATTTATGTGATTACGCACGACCGCTGCACCGAGTGCGTCGGACACTTCGACGAACCGCAGTGCGCCGCCGTCTGCCCGGTTGATAATTGCTGCATTTCTGACCCGGCGTATCCGGAAACGACGGAAGTCCTGCTCGAGAGGGCGAAGACGCTCAATCCGGATAAGGCGATCGATCCGGCGAAAGTCTGGAGCGGCGTGCGCAATTAATCATCGCTCATTGTTCAACAATGAAGGCCCTGCTTCTCTCGAGAGAAGCAGGGCCTTCCTGTCTCTAGCAGGATGCTCAAAAAGGCCGTCCAGCGATCCGTGAGACGTGAAACGTAAAAAGTAAAAGGGTTCGGAGCAAGGTCATTCAGCAGTCCTACGTTTCACCTTTCACGGTTCTTGAGAGTGAAGTGAGAACGCCGCCTGGGAAAAGGCGCATCTCGGCGCGCCGGGACCGGGCGGGTGAGAAGAGCGACTTTTTCAGCATCCTGCTAAAAACCACCGCCCTCTCCACGGTGTCGCAAAGAGGACGATGGTCACTCACATCTGCCAAGAACTATTACTTGAGCATAAGAATCTTGCCACCGACATGCCCCGGATGCAGGTGACAGCGATAGGTCAGCGTATTCCCCTGAGTGGCGTAGAACATGTCGCTGGTCGGAATCCCGATATACTTGGTTTCGCCCGGCTTCAACACAACTTGGGCCTTCATCACGGTCGGAGCCCCAGCATTCGTCGCGTCGGTCATCTCAAAACCATGGTCAGCAGTGGAATTATTCGTCACCTTGATCAGGACAGGACGACCAGGCCGAACTTTGAAATCGATGACTGTGACGGGTGGATACCACGTCTTTAAGGTACCAATCTCGATCGCGAACAGCTGGGCATCGACATCCAGCTCCTTGAACGACTGACCCACAACGGAGCCAGTCTCCAAATCTCCGATTTCGACTCCGCCTGCCTGGAGCGCAAAAGCAGCAGATGCCCCAGCCCCGACCATCACGAGACCGAAGAAAGCCCCCAACATCGTCTTGCCCATGACTACCTCCTTAAGAAAGAAGAAGAGATGTGATTAGGTTGGTGAGTACCTACCGCCAAGCCCACGGAACCCTAACCATGCTGCCCCCTACTTCCCTGCGTCAGCCCATCATATTGTAACAGCATGTATTCTTATCGAAAGGCGTCCCTATAGATAGCACCGCGACGAAAACGGAATCAAGAACGTTAATCTAGCTTTTTTCTTGGGTCCACCTTCAACGCAGAAGCTCGCATCAACAAACTAGTCAGAATTATTTCAATAACTTAGTGCGCAGTCCCCGCCCCAGGCTGCACCTCTTGGATTGTGGACCCGATCAAAAGATCATACGGTGCATAATCGTCGGTTAACACGACACCTGCCTCCCAGGGTTGCGTGCGATGGGCACCCAGCAAGGCAATGGCCTCGAATGGAAGACGCTGTTGCTCAACCAATCTGTTCACATTGGCCGCAATGGTAGAGAGTGTGTGCCGTTCGAGCGGCGCACCGGCAAAAAAAATCAGATTCTCTGCTTGCGTCTGAGGAGAATTCCAGGGCCCCTTGACCGCAAAGGACTCGACGTTGGGAAAGGACTGTCTCATCGTCTGCACGACCGCATTGGCCCGCAACAGATCTCCACCCGCGCCCGACGAGGCCAAATTCACTGCCAGGATACCATTCGGTGCAAGATGGGCGCGCAACTCTGCGAAGAACTCCACCGTGGTTAGGTGAAACGGAATCATGTGTCGGGCAAACGCATCGACCCAAATGAGGTCGTACGTCCGTTCCGTGGAATTCAGAAAGACCCGGGCATCCCGAACGTGCACATGATGCTGGGGAGGCGGCTGATAGGAGAAATACTCTTCGGCCATGCGGACGACCACGGGATCGAGCTCAACCACATCCAGCTCGAGTTCAGGCCATCGATGGGCGAACCACTTCGCCAGCGATCCGCCTCCGTGACCTAGGATCAGACCTCGTTTCGGTTCGGGCACCAAAGCCAGCGACGCGACCATCAGTTGACTATAGGGGAGAAACAGGGTGACAGGATCCGCCTTCCACATGACAGCGTGGAAGGTCCGGTCCAAGACAAGATAGCGAAAAAGATCGTCCTCGCGAATTCGTACTTGTTGGTAGGGGCTGTCTTCCTGATAGACCGGCATCTTCAACATCTGGATCGGAAACCAGGCACCGGCCCCCAACCCTCCAACGCATAGGAAGAGTATTCCGATCATCAGCGGCCGTGCGGTCGTCCACCTGATCAACCACCAGAGACCAAGCCCCACTTGTATGACGCCGAGCCACGCGACAAGCGCCTGGCTGCCGATCCAGGACAGAAAGAAAAACGCCGTCCCCCAGGTTCCCGCCAAGCTCCCCACGGTCGAGAGCGCGATCATCCGACCGGTATGCCGGCCGAGATATTCAAGGTCTAGCACGGTCAATCGCAACAGGGCCGGCAGCACGCCGCTCAGACCAAAGGCCGGCGGGCCCAAGAGCAACGCCGCGGCGACACAGGGCCCCCACCGGGGGTCCTCGATTAATCCCGCCACCTTAAAGAGGACCAGCTGACCAACCCACGTGATCAGAAACGTCCAAGCTCCAGAGAACAACAGCAGACCGGCCAGCACCTGCGCGCCGGGGTATCGGTCGGAGACCCAGCCGCCAAAGGCATACCCGCTGCTCATGGCGGCAAGAATCACTCCGATCAATGCGCCCCAGACAAACAGGGAGTTTCCGAAGACGGGAGCCAAGAGCCGGCTTCCCAAAATTTCGAGCGCCATGACCACCGCACCGGTCGCCAGCGCCGTTATCAGAAGAAACCATCGAGGGGTATGAGTCGGCCGGTTCACAACACTCGTGCAGAAACAGGGCACAGGGTAGGGAGACGATCCGGTGCTGCCCCGCGAGCCCGGACGATCACAGACCGCCCCAGTTTTTGAAATAACGTAAGAGATCGCGGACGGAGATGATCCCGACAATCTGCCCCTCCTCGGAGATCGCGAGATGCCGAATCCCATGTTCCGCCATCTTCTCACTCGCCTCGTGGGCCGAACTCGTAATCTCAATCGACAGCAGCGGGCTGCTCATGACGGCACGGACCGACGTCTCTTGTGCCGGGCACGATTCGGCCATCCCCTTGCGAACCAAGTCCGATTCGCTGACTATACCGGTGTAGCGACCGGCCTCGTGGACCAGCACTGCGCCAACCCTCGCGTCGCGCATCAGCTTGGCTGCCTCCAACAGCGTTGTGTCTGGACTGATCGTGCGCAAGGTCCGGCGCATCATCACGGCGAGAGGTCGCTGAAGAGGTCCGCTCTGAATCGCCATACGACAGGCTCCGTCCGATGGAGGGAGCAAATAGTACTCAGCCCTCATGCACCTGTCAACGAGCGGCTCCTCCCGGTGAAAACGACTTTCATAACATTGTTGCTGACCCCCGGTAGCATTGCTATACTCGGCCCGGATCGTTCTTGGTTATAGGAGGACAGCAACCCATGCATATCAGTGTGATTGGGACCGGCTATGTCGGGCTGGTAACAGGAGCTTGTTTTTCGGAGTTCGGCGTCAACGTGACCTGCATGGATGCCGACACCAAACGGATCGCCAGGCTTGAGAAGGGCGATGTGCCCTTCTATGAGCCGGGGATTACGGAGCTCGTCGCCAAAGGAATTCGAGAAAACCGGATCAGCTTTACCACCGACGTCGCCAAAGCTGTCGACAAGGCCCTCGTCATCTTCATTGCGGTTGGAACCCCACCGCGACCTGACGGATCAGCCGATCTCTCGTACGTAGAAGAAGTCGGCCGCGGCATCGCCAAAACCATGACCGGGTACAAGGTCATCGTCACCAAGTCGACCGTCCCGGTGGGAACCGGGGAAAAGTTGCGTGAAATGATCAACGCCAATCAATCAGGCAGATTCCGGTTCGACATTGTTTCCAACCCGGAGTTTCTTCGTGAAGGGTCCGCCATCGAAGATTTCATGCGACCGAACCGGGTCGTCATCGGCGCAGACAGCGAGCAGGCGATTGCGATCATGAAAGATCTCTATCGTCCGCTGTACCTCATCGAAACTCCGTTCGTCGTGACCGACATCCCGACTGCTGAAATGATCAAGTACGCCTCCAACGCCTTCCTCGCCACCAAGATTTCGTTCATCAACGAA
Source organism: Nitrospiraceae bacterium (assembly GCA_041491905.1). Lineage (GTDB taxonomy): Bacteria > Nitrospirota > Nitrospiria > Nitrospirales > Nitrospiraceae > Palsa-1315. The sequence continues at coordinate 5,244 of JBGPVY010000076.1, forward strand.
ATCGCGACAGTCTGTGAACGGGTGGGCGCCGACGTGCAGGTGGTGGCGAAAGGGATGGGGCTCGACAACCGGATTGGATCGAAGTTTCTCCACGCAGGACCGGGGTTCGGTGGATCATGCTTCCCTAAAGATCTGGCCGCCCTCGTACAGACGGGGGAACGAGTCGGCTATCCCATGCAGATCGCCAGCACTGCTGCCCTCGTCAACGAACAGCAACGGGGCCGGATGGTTGAAAAGATCACGCATGAGGTTGGGGGACTCAAAGGAAAGACGTTCGCGATGTTGGGCCTGTCCTTCAAACCCAATACAAACGACCTACGGGATGCGCCGGCCCTGGCCATCGCGCAGGAACTCGTGAAACAGGGGGCCACAGTTCGCGCCTACGATCCCGCCGCGCTTGAGGAAGCCTGTCAGATAGTTTCGGGCCTCGTCCCCTGCAAAGACGCTTATGAGGCGGCACAGGGAGCAGACGCGTTAATCCTCATGACGGAATGGAACCAGTTCCGAACCCTCGATTTCGATAAACTGAAAACCCTGTTACGCCAACCCATCTTCTTTGACTTGCGCAATGTCTATGAACCAGACCGGGTCGCAGCGTTTGGCTTCCGTCACATTTCGGTCGGGAGACCCAGCAAGGCTCCTTCCCCAGCCACGTAACACCGGCGTTACGTAAGTCGCGGCGCTTCGACGGCCTTAGCCTCCTCTTTGACTTTCGGCTTGTAGCCCATCCGGTCCAACACCTTCATCACCCGTGTCTTCAGACGGTCGTCGGCCTCGGCCAGCGCCGTGGCCAACGGCTCGACGGCGGGCTTTCCGATTTTACGGATGATTTCCGTCACGGATTGTCTGACCTCATCTTCCTCCGAAACCAGCAAAGGCACGAGTGATGACACCGCCGGCCCGCCGATCTTGATCAAAGAATCATAGGCGCGCTGCCGGACATCGCCGACTTCATCCGCCAGCGCATCGACCAACGGACGCACGGCGCGGGTTTCTTTGAGTTCACCCAGCACTTCAGCCGCATACTTTCGATTGAGCCAGTGGCTATCCTTAAGATCCAAGAGCATCGCGTCGGCTCGCGCCGCATTGGGATCCTTCGCGCGAATCCGAAAGCTCTTGGCGATCCGTCGCCCGCCATCTTCGACGACGCGAATCGTGGCACCATCCCCCACCTTGAGCCGCTTCAGCTCTTCAAGCGCCTCATCATCAACGTCCAGCACGACCGTCTTACCGTCGTAGGCCAACAGTTCGACTTCGAGCTGTTTCGCCTCAGGGTTCACCGCGACGACTCGTTCCGTGACAAGATTGAATCCGTCCTTCTTCGCGCCGCCCTTCGGACCGATCTGAATAAGCTTTGGAGGTGCTTCATCCGCCATGAGATATATCCTTTTACATCGGAATAAAGATTACGGCTTCGCGTGCCATCCGAGACTCGCCAACACACCCTCTACCGTTTCCTGCACCATCGTATTCTCATCTTCGAGCAGCGGAAGCAAGGGGTTGATGGCCTGCTTCGCCCCGAGGCGCGCAAGCGACTCCGCGGCATTCCGCCGCACGAGCCAGTCTTCATCCTTGAGTGATTCGATCAACGGGCCGACTCCGCGGGCATCGCCGATCTTGCCTAAGGCCTCGGCCGCATGGCGCCTCACCATCCAATTATTGCCCAGCAGCCCGTCGATCAAGGCGTCCACGGCCCGCGCATCGCCGATTTTTTTCAGCACACGCGCCACGTCCTCACGTACCGTATTATCGGTCAGCGCCTCGACCAACCCGGGCACAGCGCGCGCATCGCCGACACGCTCCAGCGCCCACACGGCGGCAGTCCGCACGGCACCATCTTTGTCCTTGAGCGCCTTCACGAGGGGATCGACGCCCCGAGGGTCCTTCAGCTTCCCCAATCCCGACGCAGCCTGCTCGCGAATCGCCCATTCATCGTCCTCCAACGCCTCGATCAACGGATCGACGACGGATGGACCAATCCGCACGATGGCGCTGGTCGCCGCTTCCCGAATAAGGACATCTTCGTCAGCCATGAGCCCAATCAGCGGCCCCACCGCGTCCTCTCCCACTTGACTCAAACTGGCAATCGCATGATCGCGGAGCGCTTCATTGTCGTCCCGAAGGGCTCCGATCAATTGTTCAATCCGTTCCGCCTGCACATCGTCACTCATCGTCAGCCTGCCCTCCCTGACTCCCGACAGGCGTCCCATCAAGCGCTTCCAGTTTGTCGGCGATCAACCCGGAATTGTACGCGACCAAGCCGTCTCGGTCCGTCCTCAACCGATCGAACAACTCCTTGTACGGCCGCAACACATCCACATCTTTCACTTTGGCCAAGGCTTCCATGGCGTGGACCCGCAGGGGTCGAATGGGAATGGCCTCGATATAGAGTTGGGCAGGCCTGGCATCGCCGATCAAACCCAATGATTTCATCGCCAGTTCCTTCACACCCGTATCTTTATCGACCCGCAACCGCTGCATCAAGGGCTCGACCGCGCGGACATCGCCGATCTTCCCCAGCAAGTCGGCGGCGGCTTCGCGGACCAGCCAATCGTCATCTTCCAGATACTCGATCAAAATCTCCACGCTCGGACGCCCGATGGCCAGAAGATTAATCACGGTGCTCATGCGAGCCTCTTCTCGTTCGCTCAACTCCTCAATCGCGCGAAGCGCGTCAAACACCTCGTCGATGCGTTCACGAACCGCGCTCAACTTCTTGAGCGTCCGCACGGCAATATCGCGAATTGCCGGCTGCCCCATCGCATTGATGAACGAATCCGCCGAACGGGGATCGAGCAGATGTTCCAGCATCTTCGCGGCCATGATCTGCGCTTCTGGGTCCTGATGGGTCAACATCTCGCAGAGTGGCGCGGTCGCATTCGGAATGACCCCCAACAACTGCGAGGCCGCCAGGCAAATCCCTTCGTCCTTCGAGGCATAGAGCAACGAGGCCAGCGCCGCGGCCGTCGTCTCGTCAAGCACCCCCGCCATGTGTTCCAAGGCCGACGCGCCGGCCTTGCGAACAGCCTCATCCTCATCGCGGAGTAAGCCGACCAGCGGCACGCCGGCCTGAGGATCGTTCACGCGCGCCAGCATGGCCGCGGCCTCGGCTTTCAACGCCGGCAACCCGGTCTGCAGCGCGTGAATGAGCGCCTGGACTGCGCGGGGCCCACCTGACAGGCAGGCTGCTGTCGCCCGCATCCGTCGCCAGTCCTCTTCATGGACGAGCTCAGAGACCAGTGTTTCAATACTTTCCTTCGCCATAGATAACCAATTCCGTCACTCGAACAACCTGCATCTAGCAGGCTGTTAGACACGCCCCGCCCGCCAGCCCACCCTAGCCAACGTCTCTTTGACATGGTAACGGATGTTGTCATCCGACTCGCGTGCCAGCACGGCCAGCAACGGCGCAATCACGGCGGAACCGAATCGAGTCAGAGCGTCGGCGGCTTCCGCTCGCGTCACCGTATGGCGGAGCGCCTTCATGAGCGAGGGTATGGCCGTCTCGTCTCGGATCGCGCCCAACGCTCTGACAGCCGCGCCCAATGTCAGTATTTCTTCATCCCACCGATCGCCGCAGCCGTCGATCGGCCGCGAGACCTCCGGTCGGTCGACCCCCTCAAGCACGTTGATCAGCACCGGCACCGCACGACGATCGCCGATCCGGCCCAGCGCCTCAACCGCCAGCGGACGGAACCCCGGTTCTTTCATCGCCGTCATGAGGAACTCCACAGCGCGCGCATCGCCGATCTGACCAAGCGAGCGGACTGCATCCTCGCGAACCGCCCTGTCCCGATCGTTGAACAGTACCGACAGCAGGGGGTCCACAGCCTCAGACGACCGCGTTTTCCCCAAGGCCTCCACTGCATGCAGCCGCACCAGCCATTCGGCATGGGTCAACGCGCCGAGCAGCGACGATAGCGCCGCCTCCCCAATGGCCGCGAGAGCCGTCGACGTTTCTTCGCGCACGGCCTTCACCGAATCTTGTAAGAGCGGCACCAGCGGCACCACCGCTCCTGGGTCTTGAATCCGACCCAGCGCCTTGGCCGCATGCATCCGCACGATCCAGTCGGGACTCGCGAGCGCCTTGATGAGCGGCGCGAGCACCCGCGCATCGGCAATGGTCGCCAACACCGACGAGGCCAATTCCTGAACCGTAAGCACCGGATCGGAAAGGCAGCCGCCCAGCGTCGTCACAGCCGGCTCTCCGATGGCCAGGAGGGCGCCGATCGCCGCATCGCGAACCGCGCGATCGCCGTCACAAAGCACAGAGACCAACGGCGCCACAGCCCGGGGGTCCCGAAGCGTGCCAAGCATCGTGGCGGCCTCTTCGCGAATCGCCCAATCCTCGTCTTTGAGAGCAGCGATCTGTTCGGCTACTGCGTCAGCCATGCCCAACCTCGCTCTCAAGAACCGTGAAAGATAAGACGTGAAAGGTGAAACGTAGGACTGCCGTAAGCAGGATGCTCAAAAAGGCCAGACTTCTCACCCGTCCAACCCTGGCGCGCCGAGACTCGCCTTGCCCCAAGCAAGGCCGCAGCGAGCGAAGAGGCGAGGCGTACGCTTCGGTACGTTGAGCTTCTGAGCGAAGCGAGAACGATGCTGGCGGACTTTTTCAGCATCCTGCTAGCTCCTTTGGGCGAAATCTCCCGACGGGCCAAATCGGCCTGTGTCGCCAAGAGGCATGTCCACCCTGGCGTTGTCGACCACGCTCGAATTGACGGTGACGTCTTCCGGCGCCGGCATCCACCCCAATTTTTTGAGTGTTTCAAGCGCCAATTGCCGCAAAGCATCTTTCGCCGTGAGTCGGACCGACGCATAGGAGAGCACCCGCTCCCCTTCTGCGATGACTTCGGACGCTTTCGGGTCATATAGAAAGGCAATCAACGGCTCGATCGCCGTATCACCGATAGTGGCCAGGGCGGCACTGGCCTTTTCGCGCAGGATGCCGTCCTTCAACAGCATGATCAAGTCGGGAATGACGCGCGGATCACGGAACTGGCCGAGCGCCGTCGCCGCCGCTTCCTTGATAAAAGCGTCTTCGCTGACGATACAGCCGGGGGTCGGGGTCCCATCCTGTCGAATACCCTTCCCTTTCAACGCGTCCAGCACCGGAGGCATGGCACGAGGATCGCCGATCATGCCGAGCGACGCAATGGCATGCCGCTTCACCGCACCATCTTTCATCGCCTCGATCAAGGCATCGATGGCCCGTGGATCGCCGATCTGGCCCAGAGCGATCGTGGCATCTTCGCGGACGGCCCGATCCGGATCTTTTAGCGCGGCAATCAGGACGTCAACGACTTTAGAGTCCCGCACCCAGGTTCGGCCGATTTGATAGTCGGTGGTCATTCCACCGAGTGCGCGGGCGGCGTGGCACCGGACCACAAAATCCTTATCCTTCAGACACTCAATCAGCGGATCGACGGAAGGCTGGCCGATAGAGATGAGTGCAGTTCCGGCTGTTTCTCGCACCGTTTTCGAGGGATCACGGAAGAGTTTGATCAGGACTGGGATCGCTCTCGGGTCGCCGATCTTGCCCAGCGCCTCTGCCGCCGCACTCTTCACGGCGCCATCACGATCTCGACAGACGAGCATGAGGGCCTCCACGGCGCTCCGATCTTTTATTTCCCCACAAGTTTTCGCTGCATGTTCGCGGACACGCCACCGCTCATCCTTCAATGCGGTGATCAGGCGATCAATGACTGCGGCTCCCATCGAGGCCATGGCCGCCACGGCATCGTTCCGCACGTCCATGATGGAATCATTAAACAGGACGATGAGCGCTTCTACCGCTTTAGACCCTCCGATCCTGGCCACGCCCCAGCCCGCATGGGCCCGCACAGTCCAATATTCGTCTCCACAGGCACCGACAAGCGCGTCCAATGTGGTGGGGTCAGCGAGTTCGGCAAGAGCCTTGGACGCCTCCTCGCGGGTCGCGTCGTCGACATCCTCGAGTGCCTCTAACAGATCATCAAGCGACTGGGCCATTGGTCCCGCTCCTCTACTGATACTGGTAATCGCGCTGGCCGCCATGCGGATAGGTCCGGCTGCAGCGGATGGTTAAGGTCTGGGTCCCTCGTCCCTCCACACATTGGTCGAGCGACTGGGCAAACTCCAATTTCCCATCTAAGTTGACCGTGAACGGAAAATCAAATGTGAAGCTCCCAAAT
>JBGPVY010000304.1:0-3162 GCA_041491905.1 Nitrospiraceae bacterium
CCGATGACCGCCCAGCCTGCAGGCGAGACGGGCGGGATGGGTTCATCTGGTCTGTTTGTTCATTCATCTGGTTTGTCTCGTTCAACCAAACAAACCAAATAGACTAGATAAACAAGAGAAACCAGCTGGCTATGCCCTCCCCCTCCTTGGCTGTTCCAGAAATAACCTCACTGCCACCTTCTGTCCCTTGATTCTGGTTCGGCTGAGAGTTGCGACGATCTCACGGGCCAGCACTTCCGGCACTTCCACCAGCGAGAATCGATCCATCACTTCGACGGCACCGATCACATTCGAATTGAGGCCGGCCTCGTTGGCAATCGCCCCGACGAGGTCGCCTGGCCGGACCCCTGTCTCCTTGCCTGCGCCGATATACACCTTGGCCATCCCCACCGTTCGTCCGCTACGACCAGGCGCGCTGATCGGTCTGCCCTGTCCCTCTCTCGGCGCCATGCCACCGGCCCGCCCTCGAGGATCTCCCATTGGGCGCCGCGCCATCGATGGCCGCTCCGGCGGCCTGCTAGACGCTGCAGGAATATCGTATTCCTTCCGCTCTCCACCCTGCATGCGAAAGACGAGTTTGAGGGCTGCCGCCGCCACCTCCATTGGGTCTCTCTGATCGGCGAGCGACGCGAGCACAGCTCGGAACTGGTCCAGGTCACCAGCCGCGAGCACTTCTTCAATCGCGCTCTTGGTTCGTGCGAGCCGTTTCGTGCGAAGGTCGGCGACGGTCGGCACTGGAGTCACGACAATTTTGGCTTTCGTGAGCTGCTCGATGTTCCACAACAACCGCTGCTCGCGTGGGTCGATGACGGTGATCGCCGCTCCTTCACGCCCGGCTCGTCCGGTCCGTCCGATCCGATGGACGTAGCCTTCCGGAGACATGGGCAGATCGAAGTTCACCACATGCGACACGGATGGAATATCCAATCCCCGCGCTGCCACATCGGTGGCGACGAGGAGTTCGGTATGCCCGGATCGGAACGAACTCATCACGCGATCACGCTGGGACTGATTCATACCGCCATGGATCGCTTCGGCCTGGTGCCCACGGCCTGTCAACATGGCGGTGAGTTCATCGACTTCGATACGTGTATGGCAGAACACGAGGGCCGACTTCGGAGCCTCCATGTCCAGAATACGAGCCAGTGCTGCCACCTTGTGCGGTCTGGCGACGATGTAGGCCGTTTGGTGCACGCGCGGAGCGGCCCCCGCCTTGAGCGGCTCCTTGGCAATCTTGATCTCGACCGGCTCCTTGAGATGGCGCTTGGCGATGGATGCGATCCGGAGCGGCATGGTGGCGGAGAACAGCGCTGTCTGCCGCTCTTTGGGTGTCTGTTCCAGAATGGCGTCCAGATCCTCGGCAAATCCCATGTCGAGCATCTCATCGGCCTCGTCCAGCACAACTATCTGAATCGTCTTGAGCTGCAGGGTCTTTCGGCGAATATGGTCCAGCGCCCTCCCAGGCGTTGCCACGATGACATCGACACCGCGCTTGAGTGCATGCAGCTGCGGACCGATTGCCTGTCCTCCATAGACCGGAAGCACGGAGATCCTTAATTCTTTGCCATAGCGCGTGACTGCTTCGCCGACCTGTATGGCCAACTCTCTGGTCGGCACCAGGATGAGCGCGGAGGGGCAGCGCCGCGCCGAATGGGCGATGCGCTGGAGCAGCGGGAGCGTAAAGGCCGCCGTCTTGCCGGTCCCGGTTGCTGCTTGGCCCAAAAGATCGCGGCCTGCCAACAACGGGGGGATCGCCTCCCGTTGGATCGGTGTGGGCTCCTCATAGCCCAGCGTGTCGAGTGTGGTCAGCAGGGCCGCTTCTAGGCCCAGCGCCGCGAAGCCTGGAGAAAAACCCTTCGCCGGCGTTTCCGCAGATGAGTGTGTGGGTTCGTGTTTCATGGAATGTATCGACAGCCTGTCGCGCGGTGTTATCCTGTTGTCCCAGACGTGCTGGCCATCGAAGTGCTGCTGTGCCGAAAGGGTTTTCCCGTAGCCTGATAACTCACGTGACCACCAAACCTACCATGTCCAGACTCCCAATAGAAGATGTGCTGCTGCCCCTTCGTCGCACACTGACGGAGAGTCGGAATGCTCTGCTGACCGCCGCGCCTGGCGCCGGAAAAACGACGCGGGTCCCGCTGGCCTTGCTCGATGCTCCCTGGCTTGACGGAAAAAGGCTGCTCATGTTGGAACCGCGGCGGCTTGCAGCTCGCGCCGCAGCCCATCGCATGGCCACCACACTGGGTGAATCCGTCGGCGAAACGGTCGGCTATCGCATGAAGTTCGACACGAAGGTGGGGCCCAAGACCAGAATTGAAGTGGCCACAGAAGGCATTCTCGCTCGCCTGCTCCAGCAGGATCCTGCGCTCAGCGCTTACGCGATCGTCCTCTTCGATGAATTTCACGAACGGAGCCTGCAGGCCGATACAGGCCTAGCGTTCTGTCTCGAATCGCAACGGCTCTTTCGCCCGGATCTCCGCCTGCTCGTGATGTCGGCCACATTGGACTGTGGACCGGTCGCAGATCTCTTGGGCAACGCGCCTGTCATTGCCTGCGAAGGACAGATGTTTCCGGTAGAGACCCGTTATCTTGAACGGCGGCTCTCGGGCCATCTCGATGTGGCAGTCGTCCAATCAGTCAGGCGTTCGCTCGCGCAGGACCAAGGCAGTCTCCTGGTTTTTCTGCCGGGCATGGCAGAAATCCGCCGCGTCGAACGAAAGCTTCTTGATCTGAATTTGGGTTCGAACATCCTCGTCGCGCCGCTTCATGGCGAATTGCCGCAAGAGGCGCAGGACCGCGCGATCGCTCCCGCTCAACCGGGCACGAGAAAGATCGTGTTGGCTACTTCGATTGCCGAGACCAGTTTGACGATTGATGGGATACGCGTCGTCATCGATGCCGGCTTGCTGCGTGTGCCTCGCTTCGATCCGCGCTCGGGACTCACGAGGCTGGAGACCATCCGCGTCACTCAGGACTCTGCCGAGCAACGTCGTGGCCGGGCCGGTCGCCTTGAACCGGGCGTCTGTGCTCGCCTCTGGACCTCTGCGGAGCACCAGTCGTTGACCCCTCGTCGCCCGCCGGAAATGCTCGACGCCGACCTAGCGCCGCTGCTACTCGAATTGGCCCTCTGGGGAACGGGCAATCCAGCAGAGCTGTCCTGGC
>JBGPVY010000230.1:0-4823 GCA_041491905.1 Nitrospiraceae bacterium
GCTCGATCTCGCGGACAATGTCAGCTCCGAGCAGATCGAACGCGCAGGTTTCCGAGGCCACGAGGTAGGTATCGCCCAACCGACCGAGACAGAGCGGCCGGAACCCATGCGGGTCGCGTGCCGCAATGATCCCGTCGTCCGTCTGCAAGACGATCGAAAATGCCCCGCGAACTTGGCTCAATGCATCGATGATGCGGGCCAGCAACGTATCGGCCCGCGAATGGGCGATCAGATGGATGATAACTTCGCTGTCTGAGGTGGACTGAAAGATGGCACCGTACGCTTCGAGTTCGTGACGCAACACTTGGGCATTGATAAGGTTGCCGTTATGGGAAAGTGCCAGATTCCCAAACGCAAAGTTGACCGAGAGCGGCTGGACGTTCTTGAGATCGTTCCCACCGGCCGTGGAGTAGCGATTGTGACCGATCGCCATCGAACCGATTAATTGCTCGAGCGCGTGGGTATTATAGATATCCGCGACAAGCCCCTTCCCCTTATGGACATAAAACTGCTCGCCATCGCCTGAGACGATGCCGGAGGCTTCCTGTCCGCGATGCTGCAGGGCATACAAGCCAAGATAAGTGAGGTTTGCCGCTTCCTTGTGGCCGTAAATGCCGAAGACGGCACATTCGTCGTGGAACTTGTCTGGACTCTCACGTGAAAAGTGAGAAGTGAAAGGTGAAACGACAGGAAGTTCTCTCTTAGTTCGCCTATTCATGTCTTCACATTTCACTTTTTATGTCTCACGTTTTACGCATGATTTAGTGTTCGTTCAATCGAAAAGGCCCACCGGTCGTGAAGTTGATCGACCGGAAGGTCGATGCGGCAACCCTCGCTCCATTGTCCCTTCTCCACATCGATGACGAAACGATCGCCTCCAACCGTCCCGATCTTCATCGCGGGAATACCGGAGTCCCAGGCACGATTCAATACCTGGTCGGCCATCTCCGGCTTCACCGAAAGGAGCACCCGTGATTGGCTCTCACCGAACAAGAGGGCATCCCGCCGCAATGCATCGAGGGGTAATCTTACCACAGCCCCTCGCCTGGCGTCCTGGGCAGAGACACAACATTCAGCCAATGCGACAGACAACCCGCCATCTGAGCAATCATGGGCGGATTGCACGACTCCCTCACGAATCACTTTCAATATGAAGTCATGGAGCGCCTTCTCAGTCTCTAAACTGAGGAACGGCGGCGATCCCTGCTCCCTGTGATGGAGCACTTTCAGATATTCACTGCCGCCCAGGTCTTCCTTCGTCTTGCCCAGGAGGAGAATCGCATCGCCGTCCTGCTTGAACCACTGCGTCATCGCCTTATCGGCTGCATCGATCAGACCCACCATCCCCAACATCGGCGTGGGATAAATCGAGAGACCGTTGGTTTCATTGTAGAAGCTCACATTGCCGCTGACGATGGGAATCGTGAAATGTTCGCAGGCATCCTTCATCCCCTCGATCGCTAACACAAACTGCCACATGATCTCGGGTCGCTCTGGGCTACCAAAATTCAAGCAGTCTGTGAGCCCGATCGGCTCCGCGCCGGAGCAGACCAGATTCCTCGCCGCCTCGGCCACCGCAATGCGAGCCCCTTCATACGGATGCAGCAGGCAATAGCGGCTATTACAGTCCACCGTCATCGCGAGGGCTTTGTTCGTCCCCTTGATCCGAACCACCGCCGCATCGGAACCTGGCCGGACCATCGTGTTCGTCCGCACCATGTGGTCATACTGTTCATAGACCCATCGTTTGCTCGCAATCGACGGTGATTCCAGCAGCGAGAGCAGCGCCGCATCGGCATCCTTCACATCGGGAAGCGCATCATAGTTCAGATTGGTCAGCATGTCCTGGTAACCCGGCGGCGAATAGGGCCGCTCGTAACGTGGACCGTCATCGGCCAGCGACTTCGCCGGAATCTCTGCCACCACCTTTCCCTGGTCCTTCACGCGGAGAATCCCGTCACCCGTGACCCGTCCCACCACCGCCACGTCGAGATCCCACTTTTTGCAGATCCGAATGCATTCGTCTTCCTTGCCCGCCTGCGCCACCATGAGCATGCGTTCTTGCGATTCCGACAACATCAATTCATAGGGCGTCATGCCCGGCTCCCGCCGGGGCACATCAGTCAAGTCCAAATCGATTCCGTTGCCGGCACGTGACGCCATTTCGCAGGACGAACTTGTCAACCCCGCCGCCCCCATGTCCTGGATTCCAACCAGCAGATCGCCGGCCATCAGTTCGAGACAGGCTTCCAGTAGCAGCTTTTCAGTAAAGGGATCGCCCACCTGCACCGTGGGCCGCTTTTGATCCGACTGGTCGTCGAAGGAATCAGAGGCCATCGTCGCGCCGTGAATCCCATCGCGGCCCGTCTTCGAACCGAAATAGATCACCGGATTGCCGACTCCGGCTGCTGTTCCAAGAAAGATCTTGTCCTTGTGGGCAATGCCAAGACAAAACACGTTCACGAGCGGATTCTGCGAATAAATATCGTTAAAGACGATTTCGCCTCCAACCGTCGGCACTCCCATGCAATTGCCATAACCCGCGATCCCGGCCACCACACCCTTGACCAGACGTCGGTTATTCGCGTTGTCGAGCCCACCGAACCGCAAGGCATCAAGCAAGGCGATCGGCCGCGCCCCCATCGTAAAGATGTCGCGCAGGATCCCACCCACCCCCGTCGTCGCCCCTTGATAGGGCTCGATGAACGAGGGATGGTTGTGCGACTCCATCTTGAAGACCGCGCAAAGCCCATCGCCGATATCCACGGCCCCGGCATTTTCCCCCGGCCCCTGAACCACCCGCGGCCCAGTCGTCGGCAGCTTCTTTAAATGCACGCGCGAGCTCTTATAGGAGCAATGCTCCGACCACATCACCGAGAACATGCCCAACTCCGTGATATTCGGCTCCCGCCCCAAAATCTCGACGATCTTCTTATACTCATCGTCCGTCAGATTATGCTGCGCGATAAGGTCTTTGTTAATAATCTGTCCGCCAGACTTCATTCGTAGAACTTCCTTATCTGGTGATCCATACCTTGTACGCGACTTGCCTCTTTCATCTTCCGTCGCTTGACCCAACCCCTCTTGTGGGACTTGCACAAAGCACAGGCTCGGCGTTTACGCTTATATGCCTTTCCCATACATTCTTCCTTCACCGCTCAATCGGACGTCTGGCCTGGTGATAGACGCGAATCACTTGCAGCTCTTGCCCACTGACTCGATAGTAAATGCGATAAGGAGGAACCGGCCACGTCTTGACCCATCTGCCATCCCGAAGCAGCAACTCTCTTCCTGTTACGGCTTCCGACGCCAGCATCCCAATCACCTCAACAATGTGGGCAAGGACTCGATCTGCAGCAATGGGGTTGTCCTTGAGGATGTATTCGTAGGCCTCCCGTAAATCCTTACCGGCTTGAGGTGCGACAACGATCGTCATCGCTTGGATGTGCCGCCCCGAATAATCTCACGCACGACATCGGCGAGAGGAATGCCTCTCCCGGCATCAAGTTCAGTCAGTCCGGCCAGAAGCCCTGCTTCTTCCTCTTCCGTGAGGATCCCGACCTGATCGACGGATTCGATGGCGTATTGTCCTGGAGGAAGACTTCGCAATTCTTCTGGAACGTGACTTCCATCCCACTTAATAACCTTGGGTTCCATGTCTCACCTCCTCAGAAACTACCCCTCAGATAGTATCGTACTCATCATCCGTCAAATTATGCTGCGCGATGAGATCTTTGATAATTGGCTGGCTTATTTGCGTCATATTTCACAACTCAATTGGGGTAAACTTCATTAAATCTGGAAGCAAAGTTCGCGAGCAACGGTTCATTGCCCGTAAGCTTCTCGAAGTAGTCATCAACTCCGGATTTAAGATCGTCAAAGAAATCTTCGGGGCATACTCTAAGGAGTTGTCCATGTTTCTCAAATCGTTTCTTGTTTGGATCAGCAAAATTTCCTCGAAACTCCAAACTCCCCCAAAGCCCTCCATCTTCAGAAACTTGACCAACCCTCAAATCGTGCGCGATTCCGTTTCGGAATGATCTCCAAAGAACCTTAGGAACAGAGACATTGCTAGCGGTAGTAACACTCCACTCCTTCATATGGTTTGACAGAAATTCCAAGAATATTTTCCAGTTGCTGTCCCGGTCACTTTTCCGTGCCAACTGCGGATTTCTGAATGATCCAAGAGCCTCTACAACATTCAGCATTATCCCCGTTGCTGCGATCGAGAACGAACACTCCTTTTTCGGATCCAGCTTCGATTCAAGCAATGATTCAAATACGACTCTTTCTGTCCACACTCGACGGAGCGGTTCCATGAATGCCATGTAAAGGCGCCTTCTAAACCATTCCGCCTTCTGCTCTCGATTGAGAGGCGTAAGCTTGTGCAACTCCACCTGGTCATAGTCATAAAAGAGGGTAAACGGATCACCGGGAAAGCCAAGCACAATCTCAGGCCTTTTCGTGGATCGCACAATCAATCACCCTAAATCCCTAGCCATGCTGCGAGAGCGAAATTGGCCGAATGACACTTCTCATACCTCCTTACAGTGCGTGATGGTCAGGGCTGCGTCGCGCAGTACACGGAGGCTCGGGTCACCGCACTTGTCGAACAGATGCGGCCGCAACGCGGCGGCGAGGACTGTTCGAAGTTCCGTTCGAGCACAGCTCGGAACGGAACGAGTTCCGCAGCTGAGCAGATGAGAGGCTTAGTGCGGTCGAGCCGGAGTGTCTGCGCAGCGCAGGCCCTGGCCATCACGCCCCCACCATCTTCAGTTGCTTCTTGTTTCCCTTCAGCGATTCCAGCATCGACAGGAAAATCA
>JBGPVY010000103.1:0-9107 GCA_041491905.1 Nitrospiraceae bacterium
ATCTGCCGCCGCAGATAGCCGGTGATCACCCGCGCAAACTTGTCCATGAGTTGGTGCCACGCCTTCGGCTCGCAATACATCAACTGCTTGGTAAGGAGATAGTTCCGCGAGCTTCCGCCCTCGATCGCATAACTCGCGAGCGTGAACGGCGCCCCGGCAAATCCAATCAGGGGCACCCGACCGTTCAAGGCGCGTCGAATCTGACGGATGGCTTCGGCTACATACTCGAGTTCGCCCCCATCAATGACGTTGAGTCGTTCGACGTCCGCCTGGTCTCGCACCGGATTATGGATCACAGGTCCCTCGCCTTGCGCAAACTCCAGGCTGAGACCCATCGGTTCAAGCGGCAACAGGATGTCGGCAAAAATGATGGCCGCATCGAGCGGAAAGCGATCGATCGGCTGGAGCGTGATCTGCGCCGCCAACTCGGGCGTCTTGCACAACTCGAGGATCGAATGCTTCGCGCGGAGCGCACGATATTCTGCCATATACCGACCTGCCTGGCGCATGAACCAGACCGGCGTACAATCGACCGGCTCACGCCGGCAGGCTTTGAGGAAACGCTCGTTCATCATTTTGGCATTCTAGAGACGAGGGGGCGAGGGTGTCAATTCGCAATGGGACAGGCGCTGCGTCGATGTGCAATTGTGGAATAGCGTCTGTGTAAACAGTAGGCAGCCCCTCTGATTCCGGTAGAATGAAGCGCTCCGCAGCACGCTACAGGGTAGTCGGCGAAGGAGAAAAAAGAACGATCCACATGTCGCAAAAGCCCCGGTTGACAGGGTGTGAAGCTCTCTACTAGACTGCCTTATCCCGCGGGGAACCGGGAGACAATTTAGATCAATTAGGTATAAAGGGAGGCCCGAATCCGGATGGCGAAAAAAACGGCAACTGAATCGGATGAAACCAGACTGAAAAAGAAGGTGGCGGCGAAATTGACCGACCACAAGAATCCCAAAGAGGATGAAGCCCTTCGTTCGCTGAAGAAGCGGCTGCGACGAACACAACGGAAACGGCGTGCATTAGCGCTGCGCAAGATAAATTCTGCGAGCAAGAAAACGACCGCTCCCGCCGCGAAGTAGTCACCCTGTCGAAGCAGTTGACGGGCGAGTGAATTGTTAAGGTAGTTCTAATGGAACAATCACGACCCAAAGAAGAGCGCGCGACTCCCCCCGTTCCAGAGACGGTGACCGATGAATTTACTGATCAGGTGGCGGCGGAGTTTACAGGAGAGCACCCGGTACCAGGTGAGCCGACAGCGGAGCTGACCGAGCAGGTCGTCCTTGAAGAAGAGAAGGTCAAGGATGAAATTGAGATTCAGATCGACCTGCTCAAGGATCCCGATTGGGTGGTCCGTCGCGAGGCCGCCATCACGCTCGGGGAAATGGGTGATGAGCGTTGCGTGGAACCCCTGTGTCATGCGTTGCGCGACGGTGACTGGCAAGTTCGGGAAGTCGCGATCGACGGGTTGGGGCAGATCGGTTCTCCCGCCGTCGAACTGTTGATCAAGTTGCTCCGTGATTGGGACGTTCGGAAGTATGCGATTGCTGCGTTAGGGAAGATTCGCGACGAGCGAGTGCTCGATCCTCTCATGCTGCAGTTGCGGAACGACGAGTTCAAAGACGATGCGGTCAACGCGTTGGTCGAGCTGGGTGAACCGGCGTTGTCGCGATTGATCAAAGCGTTGAAAGACAAAGACGAGATTGTTCGGAAGCAAGCGGTGCTGGCCTTAGGGCGAATCAAACATGCCGAGGCGATTGACCCGCTTATCGACATGCTCGCCGACAGCGATTGGTTTACCCGCTTGACGTCTGCGGCGGCGCTCGAGGCAATCGGCGATGACCGGGGCCTCGATGCGATCAAGCCGTTGATGAAGGATCCGGATCTGGTGGTACGGATGCGGGTGGAGCGGATTCTGGCGAAGTGGAAGAAACAGCCAGCAGGACGCTGAAAAAGTCCTCCAGCGGCGTTCTCGCATCGCTCAGAGACTCAACGTACCGAAGCGTACGCCTCGCCTCTTCGCTCGCTGCGGCCTTGCTGAACGGCCTTTTTGAGCATCCTGCTAGAGGTTATTTGTTCAGCTGCCGGTCGACCTCCCGCTGAATTTCATCGAGCTTCTTGATTGACACCGGTTTTCCCATCGACAATTCCAATCTCACTTCTCGAAGCGTTTCGGTCAGCGCCCGCACGGCGCGGATCGAGTCGTCTTGCTTCACGCTCTTCGTGGCATTGTCCAGCGTATCGGCCGCCTCACCTAGTTGCTTGGCGGCTTCCCCAAAGTTTTTATCGAACAGCTCTGATTTTGCCTGCACCACCCGTGACTTGGTGTCGATCAGTCCCTGCCGCCTGCGCAAGTCTCGCTCGATTCCCATCGTTGTGTCGAGGATGTTGCGCGACGTATCTTTGAGAGAATGTTGGAGGTCTGAGACCGTTTGTTGCAGCGTGCCGACTGGACGTTGGCCGAAATAAAATCCGAGACCAAACGACGCGGCGGCCAGGGCAAGAATGGCGATAAATTTCCACATCACGCAATCCTTTCGGCTAACGAACTTTGGGGGCTGTTGTGGGACGGTGGAGTTGTTGGAGCAGACCTCCTGCCGCAGCAAGGCGAACAGCGACGTCTGAGTCTTGCAAGCCTTTTTTGAGCAACGGCGTCACCGGTGCGCTGCTCTTGCCCAGGGCTTTTGCCGCTAAGAGGCGTGGTTGTGGTTGTTGGTCCTGCAGGAGCGTCTGTAGAACAGCCACCGCTTCCTTATCGGACGTCGCGGCCAGTGCATGGGCTGCAGCGGCGCGTGTAGAGGGGTCCGGGTGTCTCGCCAAGTCCGCGGCGAGCAAGACAGCCGATGTGTCGCCCAGTCGAAGTAATCCTTCCACCGCACCGGCCCGTACCTGCATATTGGCATCGCGTGTGAGAGCCCGCAGTAACGGCTGATTTTCGCGAATCCCCAGCTGCCCAAGACTCCTGGCTGCAACCGCGCGCACGCACGCGCTTTCGTCCCCTAGGGCATGGGTTAATGGTGCGACGCCATCGACTTGTCCATAGTCTCCCAATGCACCAGCGGCGAACGCGCGAACCGACGGCTCAGGGTCGTACACTCCTTGGCTCAGGACCGATAGACTCGAGGGGCGCCTCAGCCGTCCCAATACCCCCAAGGCTGCCATGCGGACATCGGGGTCCGGAAGCGTCGCGGATCCGGTGATGTCGGTCAGTATGTCCTGTTTGCCGAGCCTATATAGTGCGGCATAGGCAAACACGGCTTCCGGTCCGTCGTCCGTTCTTGCGACTTCGATGAGGGGGGGCATGATATCGGTGACTTTGGCCTCACTGAGCGCGTTCATTGCGGCAATTCGCACGGCCGGCATCGCGTCGTTCAGTGCCCGTCGCAATGGGCCGGACTTCCCTGCGAGTCCGGCTTTGCCGATGGCTTCCGCGGCACGAGCCCGCACCATGACCGATGCGTCGAGCAGTCCGTCTTCCAAGACGGCCTGTGTTTCTGCGAGGCCGAGTTCAGCCAGCACCGTATAGGCCGCGATCCGTACATACTCCTGCGAATCGCGGACATGGCTGGTCAGAAAGCTGAGCGCCAAGGGTCTTAAGAGGGATGGATCATCCGGTAGATCTCCAGGGACGAGTCGGTGATAGAGAGTGAGAGCTTCTTCTGGCCGCCCAAGCTTGAGGAAGCTCTGGAAGGCCTGGCGGATGAGAGGTTTCGACGCTGTGGACTCTGGCGGAAGCGATTGCCAGAGTTTCAGCACCCGGTCGTATTCGGCGTGGTTGAATGCGTCCGTGGCCTCCCGTTCGATGGCTGAGCCGGTCGACGATGTTGGCGTCCGTGCTTCCGCGGGGGGCAGGCTCACGACAATCGTCCCGAGGGTGAGCAGTGGGAGCATCCACAGATGGGCGGTGATAGCGCAGCGACAGGCTCTTTCCAATAAGGTAAGACGTGAAAGGTGAAACGTAGGACTGCCGAGGACTCTTCCTCCGAAACCTTTCACGTTTAACGGTTCACGTTTCACGGCCCGTTACCATGTCGAGGGTGTGCGGACCATGGCCGGTGCATACATAGTGTCGACGTACTCCTTGACCATCCGTTTGGTGCAGAAGCGGGGGGCATTGGTTCGAAGACTTTCCTTAATGATCTGCAACCAGCCGCGGGGTATCCCGTCAAGGTCTCGTTGATAGTAGAGGGGAATGGCTTCTTGCTCCAGCATGCGGTAGAGCTGTTGCGCGTCATGTTCGTCCTGGGCCTGAATGTCATGGTTCCCGACTAAGGGTTCAATGCCCCATCCGTTGGCTCCGTTGTAGCCTTCTTTCCACCATCCATCAAGGACGCTGAGGTTTATAACGCCGTTGAGCGCGGCTTTTTGCCCGCTCGTTCCGCTCGCCTCTAGGGGAGAACGTGGGGTGTTGAGCCAAATGTCGACCCCTTGGACGAGGAACTTCGCCATATGCATGTCGTAGTTTTCCAGGAACGCCACGTGGCCGCCCAATTTATGGTCGTCGCAATAGCTCAACACTTCGTGAATGAAATAGCGACCAGGTTCATCCGCCGGGTGGGCCTTGCCGGCAAAGATCAATTGTACGGGACGCCACTGGTTATGGAGCAATCGTTTCAGCCGTTCGAGGTCGCGGAATAACAAGGTGGCCCGCTTGTAGGTGGTAAAACGCCTGGCGAAGCCGATGGTTAACGCTTCGGGGTCGAGCAGCGTGCCTCGCGTTAAGACCTGCGAGGCTTGGAGATGGCCCTGCATCCAGCCGCTCCGGGCACGTTCCCGGATGAAGCTCATGAGTTTGCGTTTCATGGTTTGGCGCACGGCCCAGAGTTCCTGGTCGGGGATATCCAGGACCCGTTGCCACATCGCCGTGTCGTCGCATTTCTCCGCCCATTCCGGGCCGAGATGCTTGCCATATAGTTGGTTGAGTTCCGGCGCGATCCAGGTCGGCGCATGGATGCCGTTGGTCACACTGCGGATCGGGACTTGCTCGATCGGCAGGCCGGGCCACATATGGTGCCACATCTCTCGCGAGACCTGCCCATGTTCACGACTGACCCCGTTCACATGGGCGGCCAGGCGGATGGCGAGTGCCGTCATGTTGAAGCTTTGCTTCTGGGATTCGGAGGTATCTCCTAGGTGGAGGAAGTCTTCTCGCGAGAGCCCCAACTGCTCCCAATAGCCGGCAAAGTACCGGTCCATGAGATGGTGGGGAAATACATCGTGGCCCGCCGGCACCGGTGTATGGGTGGTAAACACCGTGCTCTGGCGGACCGTTTCGCAGGCGTCCGCGTGCGTCGATCCCTTCTGGATCAATTCGCGAATGCGCTCTAACGTGAGGAAGGCAGAATGGCCCTCA
Source organism: Nitrospiraceae bacterium (assembly GCA_041491905.1). Taxonomy (GTDB): domain Bacteria; phylum Nitrospirota; class Nitrospiria; order Nitrospirales; family Nitrospiraceae; genus Palsa-1315. The sequence continues at coordinate 5,354 of JBGPVY010000103.1, forward strand.
TTAGCATGCCAGACCGTCGGTGCGATGCCTAATGCGCGAAGCATACGGACACCGCCGATACCCAACAGGAACTCCTGACAAAGACGCATCTCTTGATCGCCGCCATACAGTCGAGCTGAAAGAGCCCGATTCTCAGGACTGTTCACGGGGACGTCTGTATCGATGAGGTAGAGGGGAACCCGCCCGACGAGCACTTTCCAGACGGCTGCAGCCACGACCCGGCTACCGATCTCGACCGTAATCCGGCAGGCGTCTCCTGATGGAGTGAGTGCGGGATGAATCGGCGATTCTGCTCGCTTGAACGGGGCGTAGGCTGCTTCCTGCCAGCCCTCCGGCGTAATCCGCTGCCGAAAATATCCTTGTGGATACATGAATCCGATTCCCACCAGGGGCACACCGAGATCGCTGGCTTCCTTGCAATGATCTCCGGCGAGAATGCCCAGGCCACCGCTGTAAATAGGTATGGACCTATGTAGACCAAATTCCGCCGAAAAGTATGCAATGGTGGGAGCTTTCAAATCGCTGTGCTGTGTTTTAAACCAACTGTGTCCGTTCTGACGGTACTCGTCGAATATCTTGAGGGCGGCAGAGTACAGCCGCATATACGAGGGATCGTCAGCGAGATGCATGAGCCGGTCAGGCCTGACGTCGGCCAGTAGTTCGACGGGGTTGTGATGGGTCAATATCCAGAGGGTTGGATCGATGTATTCAAACAGCCGACGGGCTTCCGGAGTCCAACTCCACCAAAGATTAAGCGCCAATTCTGTGAGGCGTGAGAGACCGGATGGAATGGCGTGTGATGAAGTGTCTGCTGTCCGCGGTGTATCCACTGCACCTCCTCGTTGCTAAGGTCGAAGTCGGCGTTGTCATGAGTGACGGCCTAACAGGATGCTGAAAAAGTCGCTCTTCTCACCCGCCCGACCCCGGCGCGCCGAGACGCGCCAGTTCCCATGCGGCGTTCTCGACACCTGTGACGCGTATCTCGTGAAGCGTCGTTCGTTTCCGGATTCGGACGTTTCACGCTTCACGAACGACGAGGACGAGCGATCACGCGTGACCGGCTTTATGCCAGGAAGTCCATTCGTCTGAGAATGCCACGGAGGCATATCGTTCGCCAAGTATTTTAGCAACTCGGTTCATCAGTTTGGCGACTCGTTGCATGTCTGCCGGGGGAAGATCTTGTCGAAATCGCGGGTGTAGCCCCCACCGAGTTTCCACTTCTTCTCCGGCGATGGTCGACATCACGCTCACCAACTTGATTTCGGTTCCCGTCGGCCCTTGGATCCCAGGCGTCGCGGGGGTGGGTGGTGGGGCGGGCATTGTAGGGGTCGTCACGGGGGCGGCTGTACCGACTACGGCGACTGGGGGAGGGTCTCCAGCCAAGATGGCTTTGATGGCCGGAATCACAGCGCTCGCGCAGAGCGTTGCGGCGGAGGATACTTGTGCGTTTCCTGCGATTCCCATCGCGTCGGCGACTCGTCCGCCAAAGTCTTTCAACATCTCGTCCTTCACGGGATTGTTTTCGGTGACGAGGAACCGGTACCGCTCATAGGCCTGACGACTCTCAGCAACTGCCGCACCGACGGTGAGCATGATTTCCATTTGGTCGGCGCCGGAACCGAATGCCGGTTCGAGCACGTTCTTCAATTGCAGTGTGACGGCGTCCTCGAGACTGTCCATGAACTGAGGCTGTTCTTTGATCGGCAGGTACAGCGCGGAGAGCCGGTCGGTGAGATTAAACATGACTTTGAGAAATTCCAAATAGATGCCCCACTCATCGTGTCGTTTCAATTTCAAGGCCCGCTCCGGGGCGTTCCGTTTCATGACGGTCACGGATTCGCCCGCGACAGCCAGTATGAGTTCGGCAAGATGGCGAAGTTGCGATTGGTTTTCTTGGTTGGCGGTTGCCATCGGGGTCTCCTGTTCAGTGGCGCGATTATAGCGGAGACAGGTTCGGCATTCAAAGTACTTGTTTTCGCAATCGCTTGTCGGTTCGGTGCCTCACGGGTACGATTGTGTATGGACGGCACGGGGATGTTGAATGATCAATGTTCAATGTTGAATTGTAGGCTGGGGAGATTGCGATGAAGAAATCAAGATGCAGTTGGTTAATCGTTGTAGGGCTGCTGGCGGTGGTGGGGCTATTCGGCTGTAATGAGGAGACGCCAATAGAAAAGACGAAGGCTGCGGCTGCATCCGGCAATGCGGCGACGCAGGCAGCAGGGCAGGCTGCGGTGGATTCTATAAAGACTCCGATGGATAAGGCCCGTCAGGCGGAAAGTATATTGGAGCAGTCAGCTGAGCAGAGAGCCGCTCAGAGCAAGGAATCGACGCCGTAGGGGCACGTTGCTGCCAGGTGAACATTAAAACAGGGGAAATGAAAACTTTTACATTTTCAAACGGGATGGGTCAGAAGGGAACAAACAAAGGGATCCCAGCGGAGACTATTCGCGCACGAGGAGCCGACTGGCAAATGTGCGATTGCAAGACCTGACACCTTTATTATTGCAGAAAACTAGAACTCCGCATCTTTATGCGGATCAGTCTAATTATTGTGAGCCGGATGAGGGCACAAGTGGGTCTGATTGATTCCGTGGGCTTCGCACTGATGCGTATGCCGGCTGCTCTCAATGCTGCCTATGAAGCAAGTCCACTTGTCGCGCGGAACGCGGGCGCAGTTGCAGAAATACGCCGCACCCTCGTTGGGATTCAACCGAACGCTTACCGCGGAGTCGAGCGCTGTCCACTTGCGGAAGCTCCGGATGCTTATCCAGGTTGGGCCGGTCAAGCCGAAGAGATCAGTCGGCAAGACCAGATTGATAGGGAAGCCCATCGACAGTTGGTCGTTATTCTCGGGCCCGATCACCAATGCGAACACTACCCGTGCCATCTCGTCTCGACGCTTGCTGAGGCGGATGCACTCAAGCTTGTGGTCGATTGCCCGGCAGACTACGAAATCGTCCGGCTTTCGACCGACGATTCTGACGGTGGAGGCGAACGTCTCGGCTACGACGCAGGGTACTGGGGTGGCGGTAACTATTCGATCTTGTGCGATTCGGTCTTGTGGCCGGTTTGGCATCCACCTCCACCCGAGGCGCTCCCTATGCTCGCAGACCGTGTCGCCAGCCTCAATGCGCATATGCTTTTCCCGAATCGAAGGTTTGCCGTGGAGTTCCGAGAGTACTACCGGACCCAGTCATGGGCTGAGACTGAAGGCGAGGATGAGGAGTTCCGCATCATTGCGGTCGAAACAATTCAGGCCCGACGGATCGGTTAACACTCAAATGGAGCCGACTCGTCTGGAAGGTCTGAGCGATGAAAAAGGACTGGGAATATTTTATCGATGTCTATTTGCTGCCGCGCTGTTCCGTCCGCAGTAGAACAATAGCCCCGGATGGGATTGTTGGTTGACCTGACACCTTGTCGCGCTTGTAAAGATTCTTCGAACTGCCAGAATCCACGCCCATAGGTCCTGCCCTCGCCTCGACGTCTCTCCGTCATTCGTCTCGTCGGCAATGGTGCGGCTGTCAAACCAACTTCAGGATGCTCAAAAAGGCTGTCAGCAAGGCCGCAGGCGAATCGAAACCGGAGGCGTACCCTCAGGGGTACGTTGAGGATTTCGATGAGTCGAGAACGAAGTTGGCGGACTTTTTCAGCATCCTGCCAAACCTCGTCGTGCTTTGAAAGAGCGGCGGCGAGTATGTTATACAGCGCTTCCCTTGAATGACCGGACTGCTCGACAATTCCTTCACTC
>JBGPVY010000146.1:0-7247 GCA_041491905.1 Nitrospiraceae bacterium
AGCGGCGTCGTGGGAGGAACCGTCAGCAACTGCCGCAGAGAGAGCACCCCGACCAAGCGCTCATCCTTGTCAGTCACGTAAATATAAAACACCATTTCCGCTTCCGTCGCCAGCTGGAGACGTCGGATGGCATCTTGCGCCGTCGCATCTTCCGGGAGCGCGAAGAACTCCGTCGTCATGATGCCGCCGGCCGTACCCTTCGGATACTTCAGCAGGTCGGCGACTTCCGTGGAGTCCTCCGTCCGCATCAGCGAGAGAATCTCTTTGGCTCGTTCTTCCGGCAGAACCCCGAGGAGGTAGGCCACGTCGTCAGGGCCGAGGTCTTTGATCAGCCAGGCAATATCCGAGTGCAGCAGGTCCGCCAGCACCTGATTGATACTGTCGCTGTCGAGCTCGCTCAGCACTTGGCCGCGCTTCGACTCGCCTCGCACTAGTTCGAAGACTTCCCGCTTTTCTTTGGGGGACGACAGATGCATAATCACATTCGCCACGTCGGCCTGATGCATCCGGCCCAGCATCTTCGCAAGGTTGGTGATCGCACCCCGGTGCAACAGCCGTTGCACCGACAACAGCACGATGTCGGACTTGGTCCGGCCTCGATCGGCCTGGTCACGCAGCGTGTCGCGGAGGAGATCTTTATCCCCTGGACGAGGGGGTGGATCCACTGGATTCGATTCTGTCACACGTTCTGTCGGCTGCATCACGATCCTGTTAGTAGCCTAATTCAGTGAGGGCGTGCTCATCTTCTCGCCACGCCTCCCGCACTTTCACCCACAGCTGCAGAAACACTTTCATTCCAAAGATCTGCTCCATCTCACGTCGTGCATCGGTCCCGACCTCTTTGAGTCTCTCTCCGTGCTTCCCGATCACGATCGCCTTGTGAGACTCTCGCTCGACCAGCACCGTCGCGCTGATGCGGGCCAGCTTCCCCTCCTCGATAAATTCGTCGATCTCCACGGCAACCGAGTAGGGCACTTCTTCATAGGTCTGGTGCAAAATCTTCTCGCGAATCATCTCGGCCGCCAAGGTCCGCATGGACTGATCGGTGACGGTGTCTGCATCATAGGCCGCATCCCCTTCCGAAAGATGGGCCACGGTCACGGACAGCAATCGATCGACATTATCGCCGGTTTCAGCCGATACCGGCACCACTTCCGTCCAACCGAATAGCCTGGCATACGTTTCCATCACCGGCAACAACTTGAGCTTATTGACCAGATCCACCTTGTTCAAGACTAGAATGACTGGACGCGGACGCTTCCTGACCGCCCCTTTCACATGATCAATGACCAAGAGATCGCCGGGACCAGGAGAACTCGTCGTGTCCATCAACACGTACAAGATATCTGCCTCCTCCAGCACGTCGACCGTGGTGCGGACCATGCGACGATTGAGCAGGTGTTGCGGCTTGTGCAACCCCGGCGTATCGAGCAAGGCAATCTGCGCACCTGGTGCATGCACGACCCCCAGAATTCTCGTCCTCGTCGTTTGCGGCTTGTCCGAGACAATCGCAACCTTCTGCTCAAGCAATCGATTGAGCAAGGTCGACTTGCCGACGTTCGGTCGTCCAATAATCGCGACTGTGCCAAACTTCATGGCGCTACGGGCGTGGCCGCTCCTGTGACGGTGATGGAACCAATTGATACACGGTTTCACCTTTGCGAACGTAGCCGAGCTGTTCTCGCGCCAGCTGTTCGATTTTTGCGGGATCGTGTTCCAAACGATCGATGTCCCCCCGAAGTGTGCGGGTCGTCCGTTGCAATTCCTGAAGGTCCACGTCCAGCTGTTGGGCGTGCTCGCGCATGGAGAAGTAGCGCGGCAGACCCATGTCGCCAAAGATCAAGACGATCAGCAGCAGCAGGCACACGGCGATTCCAATATAGTGTGCGCCGGTCACTATACGACGCTGCCAATCGAGCCACTGCCGTCCCCGATTCCGCTTAATGATCATCGTCGGTTGCTTATGATCAGCATCGCCCCGGCACCGCCTCACGACCTCGATAGACTGCGTTCGAACCCAGCTCTTCCTCGATCCGGAGCAATTGATTGTACTTGGCCACGCGATCCGTTCGGGACAGCGACCCGGTCTTGATGAGCCCGCTATTGGTCGCAACCGCCACGTCCGCAATCGTCGTATCCTCCGTTTCCCCGGATCGATGCGAAATGATCGCCGTGTAGCCTGATCGTTTCGCCAACTCAATCGCCTCCAGCGTTTCCGTCAACGTGCCGATCTGGTTGAGCTTGATCAGAATGGAGTTCGCGATCCCTTCCTTGATCCCTTTGGCAAAGATCTCCACATTGGTCACAAAGATATCGTCTCCGACCAATTGGACCCGCTTGCCCAACTTCTCCGTCATCATCTTCCAGCCCTTCCAATCCAACTCGCTCAACCCATCCTCAATGGAGAGAATCGGGTATCGATCCACGAGCTTCCCATAGTAGCTGATCATCTCCTCGGAAGAGCGCTCGGGATTCTTTTCTGCTTCAAGACGGTACCGGCCCTTCTCATAGAGTTCACTGGCTGCACAGTCCAATGCGAGGGCGATATCGCGCCCCGGTTTATAGCCGGCCTCTTCGATTGCCTGCATGATCAGGCTGAGCGCCTCTTCATTCGACTGGAGGTCCGGCGCAAACCCGCCTTCGTCACCGACCGCCGTGTTCAACCCTTTTTTCTTCAACAGCGACTTGAGTGTATGGAACACCTCCGTCGCCATCCGGAACGCCTCGCTGAAACATGTCGCCCCCACCGGCATAATCATGAACTCTTGCAAGTCCAACCGATTGTCGGCATGGGCTCCGCCGTTGATGATGTTCATGAGCGGCACCGGCAGCACTCGCGCATTCGTCCCGCCAAGATATCGATAGAGCGGCTGGCCTGTTTCAGCCGCCGCCGCCTTCGCCACAGCCAGCGACACACCGAGAATGGCGTTGGCGCCGAGCTTACCCTTCGTTTTCGTGCCATCCAGATCGATCATCGTCTGATCGATGCCGACTTGGTCGAACGCTTCCTTCCCTAACAGCTCTGGTGCGATCAGCTTGCTGATATTGGCCACGGCCTTCGAGACGCCTTTCCCCATCCAGCGCTTCTTGTCGCCATCGCGGAGCTCAATCGCTTCCTTCTCGCCGGTCGAGGCCCCGGACGGCACCGCCGCCCGTCCACGAGCCCCACTCTCCAGCGTGACCTCCGCCTCGATCGTCGGATTCCCCCGTGAATCCAAAATCTGCCGTCCTTTGATCTCTTGAATCGCGCTCATGCTTCCCCCTCAGGCTGCTGGAAAAGACCCTCTACTTCGCCGCAAAATCGAACACAGGCGTCTGGAGCACTCGCGACGGCGATCGCTGTTCCCACACCGTCTCCTGCAAACGCTCAACTGTTTCAGCGCTATACAGCCGTTCTCCACATTGATCGCAGACCTTCGCCGGCACATGTTCGACGACAACTAATTTGTCATCCATTTGAATCGTATAGGTCACCATCTGCTCATTCATCGGTGAACCACACAGATCACACTTCATATTATGTCCTCCTTACCTTGGATTCGATCCAGAGGGCCGGGTCCGGCTCATAGACGGTAATAATCTTCACCGTGGCCCTGCTTGGATCACTGCATTGAACATGAATAGGACGGCCCACCCTCGTCATTCCGAAGATCAGACAGCTCGGACCATACTTGTCCTCTGGATAGACTTCAACAACTTCTCCCCCAGCAATTGCCTCTCGCAACTCCTGCACTGAAATATGGCGAATGATCGCCTGATCGACAGCATGTTGGGAGAATTCAAAGTCTCCCCGCGTAACTCTCTTTCGAATCTCATCGATCAACTATTCCCCCGCAAATCCACAATTTGCCTACCCTTAATCTCTTTAATCGTGCTCATTCGTAACTCCCATTAATGTTGTTAGGACTTTTGCGAAATCTAAGTAGGACTCATTCGGCCCTTTCTCTCGGCATTAATTAGATGCGGGTGGCGCCGACCTGGGAGCCCGTCCGCCGAAGCGGCCCCACTCCCATTCACATCGAGAGGATGGGGCTGGGTTGCCTTCGACTGCGCGCGTCGGACGAGCACAGTCTCATCGTGCGCGTTCCGCGAGCAACGAAGGCACCCAGCCTCATCCTAACCTTTTTTTCAGCAGCTCATTCACCTTCCCCGGATTCGCCTTTCCATCGCTCGCCTTCATCACCTGCCCGATCAGGAATCCAAGCACTTGCTGCTTGCCCTCTTTGAACTGCGCCACCTGCGTCGGATTCTTGGCGAGAACGTCGTCGATGATCTTGTCGAGTGCCCCTTCGTCGGATACTTGAATGAGCCCCTTCTCTTGAATAATTTGTTCCGGAGTCTTCCCGCTGCTGTAGATTTCCGGGAAGATCTCGCGCGCGACTTTCAAACTAATCGTCCCTTGCTCGACCAACTGAAGAAGGCTGACGAGCCGTTCAGGTGAAACCGGGGACACACTCGCGTCGGTCCCCGAGTGATTCAGTTCCCTGGTGAGCTCGCCCATGATCCAGTTACTCACCGTCTTGGGCTGGTTGAACAGCTTCACGCAGGATTCGAAGTAGTCGGCCACCGCCTTCGAGGCCGTCAACAGGCCGGCATCGTACTCGGACAGCGCAAACTCGCTCACAAATCGTTTCATTCGGGCTGCCGGCAATTCAGTTACGTGTTTGCGAAATCCCTCGATCCAGTCCTTTTCCAGCTTGAGCGGCACCAGATCGGGATCGGGGAAGTAACGATAGTCGTGAGCCTCCTCTTTGGAACGCATCACCACCGTCTCGCCGCGGTCGAGATTCCAGAGGCGGGTCTCCTGGTTGATCTTGCCGCCCTCGCTCAACACCTTCGTCTGGCGCTTGATCTCGTATTCGATGGCATCCTTGACGAACTTGAATGAATTGATGTTCTTGAGCTCGACCTTTGTTCCAAACTCCTTCTGGCCCAACGGACGGAGCGAGAGATTCGGCTCGCAGCGGAAACTCCCTTCATCCATATTGCCGTCGCAGACTTCGAGATACATGAGCACATCGCGGAGGCCTTTCAAATAGGCCACGCCTTCATCGGCCGACCGCAAATCCGGCTCCGTCACGATTTCCAGCAGCGGTGTTCCCGCCCGATTCAAATCGACGCGGCTCCCATTGGCACCGGCGACGTGCATACTCTTCCCCGCATCTTCTTCCAGATGGGCGCGACGGATACGGACGCGCCTCTTGCCTTCACTCGCCGCAATCTCGATCCAGCCATGTTCACAGATCGGCGCCTCGTATTGCGAAATCTGATAACCTTTGGGCAGATCTGGATAGAAGTAGTTCTTGCGTGCAAATAGATTGTCCGCCGCAATGGTGCAATTCAGAGCCAGCCCCGCACGCACCGCCATCTCGACCGCCGCCTGGTTGAGCACCGGCAGCGTGCCGGGGAGCCCTAAGCACAAGGGACAGGTCTGGCTATTGGCCGTGAGCCCGAACATCGTCCCGCAACCGCAAAACAGCTTGGACTTCGTCCGCAGCTGCGCATGCACTTCCACTCCAATGACGACTTCGTAAATCATCGTTTAGCCGCGGTCCTCTCCACGTAACCGATCACGCTCGCGTCGCATCGCCTCACGACCGGCGTCAAACGCCTCACGCAGGACCGCCTTCTTCGAGTCCACAAATTCCTTCCCCTCCCCCACGACCTCTTCGAACGTTTCGCCTGCGCAGCCTGCCAGATCTCGCAGATTGCCTTCTGCGCGACGGGCATAGCCACGCAATTGCTCGCGCGACTCGCGTCCGGTCTGGGGAGTCAGCAGTAATGCCGCCACCGCGCCTAGCGCCGCGCCGCTCAAGAATGCGAGCAAGACCCCTGCTGATGAGGAACCTCGATCATCCGCCATTGTGATGCCCTCCTTCTTCTCGAAACCGTTCCTTCATGACTTTAGTTGCAGCTTTAAATCCGGCTACCACGCTCGCCACATTGGTCAACATCGATCCGCTCGAGCCCTTCACGACCTCGTGGACGTGCTGTACCGATTCCCCCACTTCTCCGACCGCATGCAAGAGAACGGCAGCATGCTCGACTCCCCTGCGGGCTTGCTCAGTCAGATCGTTCACGTTGTGACTCATCGCCCGAAGTTCGCCGATCAGCGGCGGCAGGTCGTTGTTCATTTTGGCCAGAAGCTGTTCGGACTCCGCTACGGTCTTACGAACCTGAATCAGCACGGGTACGAGATAGCCCACCAGCAGCGCAAACGCGACAGCCACAAGAATCGCAGCTATTTCGATGATCGTCATATTTTTCCTCCAGCTAGCCCGTTACCCCTTTACCCCCCCCTACCCCGCACCCCTCACCGTATCACCGGCTTCTTCGCTCGCCATTGCGTACTCTGTTCGTAGGCATAGGCCGCTCGCAAGAGCGTCTCTTCTTCGAAGGGGCGACCGATCAGCTGCAACCCGATGGGAAGCCCTGCCTGACTGAATCCACAGGGTAACGCGATCGCCGGCACACCGGCGAGGTTCGCCGAAATGGTGAAAATGTCCGACAAATACATCTGGAGCGGGTCGTCGCCCTTCGCTCCAAACTTGAATGCCGGCGTGGGTGTCACGGGCGTCACGATGAGATCGACATCCTGAAACGCCGCCTCGAAGTCTTGGCGAATCAATGTTCGCACCGCCTGCGCCTTGCCATAATAGGCGTCGTAATACCCCGCACTGAGGACGTAGGTCCCTAGCATGATCCGGCGCTTCACTTCCGGCCCAAACCCTTCCTGCCGCGTCTTCATATACAACTCGAGCAGGTCTTTGGTCTCTTTGGCACGAAGTCCGAACTTCACCCCGTCATATCGGGCCAGATTCGAGCTGGCTTCGGCCGTGGCAATCACATAGTAGACGGCTACCGCCGCATCTGTCCTCGGCAACTGAATTTCTTTGATCTCCCCACCAAGTTCTTTCAGTCCCTGGATCGCCGCCCGCACAACCTGTTCCACTTCAGGGTCCAGCCCCTCCGCAAAAAACTCGACCGGCACACCGACCTTCAGCTTTTTGAGATCTTTCTTCTTGAGCGCCTTCAGATAGTCCGGCACCGGAACATCAGCCGATGTCGAATCCAACGGATCGTGACCGGCAATGGCTCCGAGAAGGAACGCGGCATCCGTCACATCTTTTGTAATCGGCCCGATTTGATCGAGCGAGGAGGCAAAGGCGATCAACCCGTACCGAGAGACCCGCCCGTAGGTCGGCTTGAGACCCACCACCCCACAGAACGCCGCAGGCTGACGGATC
>JBGPVY010000153.1:0-7037 GCA_041491905.1 Nitrospiraceae bacterium
ACTCGCCTGCCACCTTTCGCCTGACGTCCCTTGCGCAGTGATCGGAGACCCCAACCGCCTACACCAGATCCTTATCAACCTCATCAGCAACGCGATCAAATTCACCGACTGCGGGTCCGTCACGGTGCGGGTCATGCAGGATCCAGAACTCCCCACGCCTGGAGCCATTCGATTTTCTGTTAGCGATACAGGGATCGGCATTCCGTCCGACAAGCTTGCTGCCATTTTTGAAAGCTTCACCCAAGCCCACGTCTCCATGACGCGTAAGTATGGGGGAACCGGTTTAGGCCTGACCATTTCAAGACAATTAGCCGAGCTCATGAACGGACGAATCTGGGTGGAGAGTACCCTCGGAGCGGGCAGCACATTTCATTGTTGCGTGCAGCTCGCTGTGCAATCCAGTCCGGCACCCACCCACGACAACGTCCAGGTCAATCTTCAAGGGGTCAGAACCCTCGTGGTTGATGACCATGCCACCAACCGTCTGATCCTTCGTGAAACCTTGGCGGCCTTGGGAGCAGAGGTGACGGATACTGTATCCGGTCGTGAGGCCGTCGCTGAATGGCGGCGGGCCGCTGCTTCCGCACGACCCTACGAGCTCTTGCTTCTCGACTGTCGCATGCCGGAGATGGATGGGTTTCAGGTCGCCGAAGAGATCAGACAGGCCGGCCCTCCCCAGGGCCTGACGATTGTGATGCTGGCCTCTGACCATTGGGCCGACGATATCGCCCGCACCTACGACATGGGACTGGGCGGTTATTTGATCAAACCCATTAGGAAATCGGATCTGCTCCAGACCATCAGCATCGCTCTCAACCGTACTAAGGGCATCCGACAAACTACTGGTTCAGCGTTAGCGGCTCCCACACCTCCTATCGATGTCAGGGCACTTCGGATCTTATTGGTAGAAGATTCTCCGGACAATCAGGTGCTGGTCCGTTCCTATTTGAAGCAGACTCCCTATCGCCTCGATATCGCGGATCACGGAGCCATCGCGTTGGAGCTATTCAAGAACGGCTACTACGACCTAATCCTGATGGACATGCAGATGCCGGTGATGGATGGCTATGAGGCCACACAAGCGATCCGGGCCTGGGAGCGGGAGCATGACCTCCCCCCCACACAGGTGATTGCCTTGACCGCTCTGGCACTGAAAGAAGACGGGGCCAAGATTCTCGAGGCCGGCTGCAATGCCCATATGACCAAACCCATCAAGAAGCACACCCTCCTGGAAGTCCTCCAAGCTTGTAAGGGACGGCGTACCTCATGATCACGGGACCGAACAGAAACGCAGAGAACGTCATCATCTTGTACATCGACCCAGGCCTTGAAGAGATCGTTCCCGGATTTCTAGAGAATCGTCGACGTGACGTTCAGACACTAGAAACCGCGTTGCAAGAAAATGATCTGGCACAGATTCATATCATCGGTCATCGCATGAAGGGGGACGGAGGAGGATACGGGTTTGACGCCATCAGTATGATGGGAGCCGCCTTGGAGCAAGCGGCTGCCCGAGAAGACCTGGACGCGATCCGACAACATACTGCCGAACTCATCGACTTTCTTGCCCGCGTCACGGTGGTGTATCGGAGATGAATACGGTTAACCAGCAGAGGCGGTTCAGTCTCTGCCGGTTACCGAAAGAAACGTCTACCAAAAACGCTTTTACGCAAAGGCGTGCTCTGATCCAGACTTGAGATATCGCTCGAACTCAACCGCACGCGCTCATCTTGAAAGCAGAGACGCATCACTAACTTTCAAGGACGATTCTTGGACGCATGAGGTGACCCGCCGGCATCATGGGCTCGAAGCCGTTCATCGAGGTCGGTGGTGATGCCTTGGCCCGCATTATTCATGGAGGTTCGTTGCTAAAGCGTGCAGACGCGAAGCGAGACGGGCACTCGGAGCCGTGAAGCCCTGAGGCATACTCGTGCAGTATGTCGAAGGGCTGAACGGCGAGACTGCTCGTCACAGCCGCGTATCCGCGCTTGCAGCAGAAGCTTCATGAATAATGCGGGCTAGGTAGCGTTGATTTGGACTGCGAGACTTTGGATGAGATAGACGTACTTCATGAAGCCGTCCCCTTTCGCATGACTGCACGACGGTGCTTCGGGGGACAGCCTTCGCTAAAACTGGCTTGCCAGCCGAAGCTTTAGCGAAGGCTGGTGGAGGGCAAGCGATCCAACCGTCGTTGGGCACACTCCTCCGCTTTGAACTACGCGGGGTTGCGCTGGTAGCGTAGCCGCGCACCTTCAATGCAAGAGCACACTACCTGGCCGCGCTGGCCTCGACCCACGTCTCCTCGCGAACCCGGCACTGCAATTACGATCATTCCCCCATTCCGCCCTTGCGCCGTAGTTCGCAATTCTCCTACAATGACCCTCCCTGCGAGGCCCCTATGCCCTTCCCGGCTCGTCCCTACCGTCGTTTCCCTGTGCAATGCTTCCGCATCGTTTGCTTGCATGCCACCCCTGTTCATAGTGCCTGGCGGGCTGCTGAACGCGGCTAGGAGCGGAGGCGGACCGTCTGCGCACTCAATGGCCTCCGGCACAGCGTTGAGCCTCGCTGCGAGGATTCCGTGAACCATCCTGTCCTCAAGAGGACAACAACAGCAGCAGGCGAGTAAGCGTTGCCGATTCGAGTTCAGGTACCTCTTTGAACTCGAGACCGAAGACGGAATCCCCTGCCCAACATACAACTGCCCTGGGGATATAAACGGGGGAGTATTGTTCGGGCCGAATATGAATTTCTATCGGGATATCGGAAGGAAGGTGAATTGCGCTCGTCAACCGACATCCTCCGAGGGAAAGGTCAAGCACGAGACCGTCCTCGATATGCACACCGTCAGTGGAAAAGATACTTTTGAAACGGACAGGATAACGTCGGTGCTTACGGTGCTCGACCGTGGATTCCATAGAACCTACCTCGTATCTCTCATTTTAAGTCAGACGGAAACGGTGGTCGAACTAAATATTCAATCTTGAAAAATAAAAGGTGTCAGAATGCATTCAAAATCCTCGTGTAACAGTTGGTGAAAGGCATGGGCGGGGCTGTCCCAGTTCATGATCTTCCGGGGCCGATCATTGAGCAGGGCCTGCCGGATCGTAGAGGCATCGTAGACATCATGACCGGCTCTCCCGAAGCCGGTTCGGATCAGTGTTCGAACCTGCGCATTGTCATCCACCACAAGAATCGCCGCCATGGTCACCCCCTACGATTCGGCTCACAAGCATTTCGTCCGTACTGATGGCGTCCCAACCCGCGTGAGACTTTTGTTAGCCCGGACTATTCATGAATACCTGCTGCAATCGCCGATGTTCAGGCGAAAGGCACGGGGCTAGAGGCTAGGAGGTGACCAGAAAGAATGTCTTCCCTCTCGCCTCGTGCCACTCGCCCCTCGCCTGGCTTCGATGCGATTTCGCGACGGCAATCATGAATAATCCTGGCTAAACAAACATGCAGCAAGACACGTGCCTCATCTGAAATGCGCATGTCCTCTGCCGGATTCTATGATTTTTCTACGAATTGCACTCTACGCAAGCTCCAACAGTAAGATGGAAACCGGTCCACGTGAACCGAAAACGATTCGGTGCTGAATCAAATTTGATTTACCGGATCGAATAGACCGGCTGAGGGTGTGCACACAGGAGGGTTCCTGTCCGTGGCAGGATGCTGAAAAGCCGCCAGCATAAGAAGACCGTTATTGGGCATTCTCACGCCCAGCACGAAGATGGCACTCGAACGGGCCGAAGCCGAACGCGCCACGCTCTTGCAGTCGGTCCAGGGCCAGCAGAAGAATGTGGAAAAGGTGGTGGCGTTTCTCCCGAACGCGATCGGTTGCTTTAAGGCCTTGATCGACGACCTTGCGAACGTGACGCAGCTCCAAGTGGATAAGGCGCACGGCCTGCTGCGGGTGCTGTTAGGGAAAGAGATCGCGCTCCACCCTACTTCGGACGGTGTAGAACGCTACCTAACAGCTGAAGTCAGTGGCGATTATACGGGATTACTGCGGCTCGTGGTGGGTCAAAATAAGTTTGGTGGAGGGCAGGGGAGTTGAACCCCCGACCCCTACGTTGCGAACGTAGTGCTCTCCCAACTGAGCTAGCCCCCCACTTGACCGACATTCGACCAGTGAGACGAACGCCTCACCGTCCAGCGCATTATACACACCCGTTTCTTGAGTCTCTACCCGAAACAGGTTGAGGCCCAGGCCGAGGCTGAGAAAATATGATTCTCTTTGCTTAACCTCAACCGTGATCTCGTCCTGCCTGCGCGCAGCGCTATGACGGGCTGATCACCGACTCACCTCCGGCTTTCCAGCCTCGATAAACACGCGCCGACCCTCAACCCGCAGCCGCCCCTCAGCAAAGAGCTGGACCGCTCGCGGGTAAATCTTGTGTTCTTGCTCAAGAATCCGAGCGGCCAATGTTTCGGGAGTGTCGTCATCGAGAATTGGAACTGCCGCTTGAAGAATGATCGGCCCTTCGTCGACGCCTTCCGTCACAAAGTGCACCGTACATCCGGCAAGTTTGCAGCCCCACTCGATCGCCTTCTTTTGCACATCCAACCCGGGAAACGAGGGCGACAGGGACGGATGAATGTTCATCATGCGATTGGCAAAGGCCTCCACGAGGATCCTCGTCACGATCTTCATGTACCCGGCCAGTAACACCAACCCCACATCGTGTCGCCGAAGCGCATCGAGTAGCTCGCGATCGTAGGCCTCACGGCTATCAGGTTTTCCTGCATAGGGGTTTGGATCGACGAAGAGGGCGGACAGTCCATGTCGGCGGGCTCGTTCTAACGCCGTGGCCTCTTTCTTGTTGCTGATGACGGCAACAATCTTCGCCTGAACCGTCCCCTCTTCGATCGCGTCGATGACCGCCTGAAGATTTGATCCGCGCCCGGATGCCAACACGGCGACTCGAAGCGCATCCGTCCGCTTAGTCGACATACTCCACCAATGGCTCGTCGCCGGTCGATGACACGATGGTTCCGATCCGGCAAGCCGGGTCGCCCAAGGCTGTTGCGCGCGCGACAACAGACTGGGCAGCTGACGCCGGCACCACGAGAATCAACCCGATCCCCATGTTGAAGACGCGATACATTTCTTCCCGCTCGACCTGACCAAGCCTAGCAATCGCCTGGAAAATAGGCGGCACGAACCAGGCACTCCGCCGCACCTGTGCCCGCACACCAGAGGGAAACACTCGCGGGAGATTCTCGGTAATGCCGCCGCCGGTGATATGAGCAATACCTTTGATGGGACATTCCTGGATCAATGTGAGAATCTGTTTGGCATAGATTCTGGTCGGCGTCAGCAAGACATCCCCCAGAGGCAGATCGAATTCAGGCAGGCGACTGGTCACGCTCAGTTTAGCCTGATCTAACAAGACACGACGTGCCAGCGAATAGCCGTTGCTATGAAGACCAGTTGAGGCCAATCCAATCAGGGCATCGCCGGGCACGATGCTGCGTCCATCGATGATCTTGGGTCGATCCACAACTCCGACGGCGAACCCTGCCAGGTCATACTCGCCCTCCGTATAGAAGGACGGCATCTCGGCGGTTTCCCCGCCAATCAAGGCGCAGCCAGCCTGGCGACAGCCCTCGGCGATTCCCGTGAGCACCGCCTCAGCCTTGGGGACGGCAAGCTTTCCCGTTGCGAAATAATCCAAGAAGAACAGCGGTTCGGCCCCGCTGACCACGATGTCGTTCACACACATGGCCACCAGATCAATCCCGACGGTATCGTGGCGATCCGTGAGAAAGGCGATCTTCAATTTCGTCCCGACTCCATCAGTGCCGGAGACGAGGACTGGTTCGGCATAGCGATGGGCCTGCAGCCGAAACAATCCGCCGAACCCGCCAAGGTCCGTCAGGACTTCCGGGCGAAACGTGGATCGCACCAGTGGTGAAATCCGGTCGACGAACTCATCGCCTGCATCAATATCGACTCCGGCATCTCGATAGGTTGTCATAGGAGGGCGCATCTTAGCGGAGGGCTGTCGGAGAGGTCAACGCACAAGCACCAGGACCATTCGAGGGATAGCCTCAACTCTTCACCCACATCCCATTACAGCGAGGCGGCTGGGATGGTCTCCACTGCGCGCATCGTGCAACCACCATCCATCTAATTGATCCTTCCAAGCTTGCTCGCTATCTCTTCAAGGATGGGGGCTGATTGTCTTCCACTGCGCGCAACTTTCTCACCCGCCCACCCACTGGCATGCCGAGACGTGCCATTAGCCCGCGCGAGGGCCTTCCGACTCTTTATACCTCTCTTAAAGGGAGTGGCCGAGGCTGCCCTTTACTGCGCGCATCGAGCGACCACTGCTTCATCGTGGGGGCTCTGCGAGCAAGAAGGGCACCTGGCCGCTCCCTTCTCATCCTTCTGAGGCCGCGCGTTGCGCGAGCACAGGAGATAATCAGTCCCCATCCACTACGCTTCCGGCCGCATCTCCACATCCAGCAACTTGATTTTCCGATGGAGATGACTCCGCTCAATTTTCAACTCTTCAGCCGTGCGAGAAATGTTCCAATGATGCTCGCGCAGCTTTCGCCCGATATATTCCTTTTCAAACGCATTGCGGGCGTCCCTGAGCGAGTCATACGACTGCGTGAAGAGTGGATTGACCTCGGGAGTCGCAGACTGGGGCGCCGGCCCAACCGGACGCGCCTGCAACGAGAGGCCCGCTAGTGCTGGATCGATGATGTATCCCGGCACCATGATCATCAATCGTTCGATCAGGTTCCGCAATTCTCGAATATTCCCCGGCCAGTCGTATTGTTGAAATACCGCCATCGCCTCCGGCGAGATCTCTTTCATCCGCAACCCCTGCTCTTCCGCATGGA
Organism: Nitrospiraceae bacterium; assembly: GCA_041491905.1. Classification (GTDB taxonomy): domain Bacteria; phylum Nitrospirota; class Nitrospiria; order Nitrospirales; family Nitrospiraceae; genus Palsa-1315. The sequence continues at coordinate 6,856 of JBGPVY010000153.1, forward strand.
CCTTCATGAAATGGCGAATGAGTAGCGGGATGTCTTCCCGACGCTCCCTGAGCGGCGGCACGATGATCGGCACCACGCTGAGCCGGTAGAAGAGGTCATCGCGAAACGTGCCTTTCTCGATTTCCTTGAGCAAATCCTTATTGGACGCGGCTAAAACCCGAACGTCCACCTTGAGCAGCTTG
>JBGPVY010000072.1:0-11911 GCA_041491905.1 Nitrospiraceae bacterium
AGCGGCGTCGGAGAAATGCTGGAACCGATACCCAGTATAAAACCCAGGAATAAGGTTGAGACCGAGCCCGGCCGTGCCGACGAACTGCGCTGGACCGCCGAAGTTCTGCACGCCAAATTTGTATCTGCTGAAGAATCCGGCACCACCACCCACGTCAATGGAGACTGCCTCGTTCGCGCTACTCATGGCGAGGCATGGCACCAGGGTGACCATGAGGCTAGTGTCTCCTACCGCTGCAAGCTCCCCTGCCGAGGCAAGCAATCTCATGTCGAGCTTCATACCAGAAGCCCTCTCCTGCCATCCCCACGGAAGCCCAAAGAGCGCCGCGACGTCATACTGCTGAAAGTCTTCCTTTTGGTCCCTCCCAAAAGGAGATCTGCCACTCACGCCTACCCTGGGTCCTACCCGGATCACGGTGAAGGCTCTTGCTTGCTCCTCGCGGAATGGGGACTCCTTGGTAACGTCGACTCGGGGCCCTACCCAGGCTATCACCATCGGTTCTGCCCAACTGTGAGAAGAGGCTATGATGGTGAGCATGAAGCTCAGGATGAGGGCGCGAGGAAGGGAATGCGTCGTAATGCTCACATGGATTTTCCCGTCACCAGCCACAAGGCTTGAGACTGCGATGCCGTTATTTTGAAAGACCATGACGGCTCAACCGCAGTGTGAATCTGACGTGGGGGCAGCATTGTCCGTGCCGCACAAACTATGCCACGTCGCGACCTAGGAGCTCTCACGGAATTTCTGTACAAGGCTAGGCACTTATGCATGGCTGCCTCCGGCAGTTGGCATGTCGTATGGCCTGAGCTTGTGCAAAAAAGTCCGATCCGAAGGAATACGGAGAAATAAGTTAGAGGGTGACAGGAAAAACTCAGAACCCTCGCCAGATTGTCTTACGCAGTGCTCGGGAGGCTGATGATCCCTCAGAAACTGACACGTTGAGAAAAACCGCTGACGCGCTCGGCAACGCCGTGACAAGGTTTCCCCAGTGTGAGGATTTGAAGACCCTGCGCGGTATTGAAGGGGAGTCGGACCGCGCCTATTTTTCCACATTCGACCACATGATTCGTGAGGATCGCGAGACCTTCAAGCTCAATGGTCCAACCGGCGCCCGCCGACAAAGTTCCTCGGTGTGACATAGGTGAGTCCGGCAAACCTTCCTTGACGCCCAGCCCAACCGAGGACTAGGCTACAGTCCCAACCAGGCGGTGATCCATGCGACTCCTGCTCGCCTGTCTTCTTGCTCTGCTCCCTCTGATGGCCCACGCTGAAGACTTGGGCACTCTCAGCGCCAACGAGGTCGATCCGAACTTCGTGCCCGATCCCTTTAGCACGGGGAATCCCTCCGATCCGAACAGCGTCACCAACGAGTTGGGGCCGTATGGCAATCCGTATCGTCCCTCATCGGCGACAAATTTCGAAGCGATGACTGCACCACGCTTGTCTGATCAAGAGGGGAACGATCGTGGCCGCTTGAGCGTGAAGCCTTACGATCGCAAGTGGGTCAGCAATCCCTACGGTCGCTACGGGAATCCCTCTTCCCCAGACTCGCTCAACAATCAGTTTGGCGCGGGGAATCCCTTTCGCTCCGACAGTCCCACCAATCCCTATGGGCGAGGCTGGCGCATCGAAGGGCGATAGCGGCCCATATGGGGGTGAGCTTAGGAGGTGCCCCGTGAAAGGTCTGACCGGCCTCGGGTGGCAAATCCACGACCACCTCAAAGAACATCGCCCGAAAATGTTCCAGGGCTTAAAGGCGCAGGGGCGGCTGCTCTCGACCGTGGAACGAATGCAGAATCAGGCCAAGGAGCGGCTCATCAACCTGGAAGAGAGCGGCCTGCACCACGACCAGGCGTGGGAGATCGTGAAGGACGACGTGCTCCTGCCGACCGAGGAGGATGTGCCCAACCTAGGCCAGAGTCCACAGCCGTACACCGACTGACCGGCCGTTGGTTACAGCGATGTTATATGGCTGCTGCGATCAGGAAGGTGGTTCATGCGTCACCTCCTTTGTTCATGTCGATCCGTTCGGTTTCCGAAACGTCACCGGCAAGGGCGGATTCTTCCCCGTGCCTTCCGGAATGATGCTCGTGCGGCCGGTCGGATTCACCACCACCGCAACTTGAGCCTTAGACTCTTTGTAAATGTTGATCGTGATGCCCTTGGGCGGCTCACTCGGCATTTCCACTTCACGCGGCTTGCCGCCGAACAAGTCAACAATCCGATCCGCCGCATCCATCCGTAGCGCATGATCCGGGAACGGCTCACCTGTCTCAGGGTCCTTCGGAATTTGGGCATCACCGAGTTGCACACTCTTCACGATGAGCGACGCCTTGAGCGCATCGAAGTACGGTTCGACGATCTCATCGAACCGCACCTGCCGCTTCGCCATGATCCGCTCGCACGAGTCCGTGAACATACTCTGAATGCACGGACGCTTGACGGCTCTGTAGCCTTGGTCATGGGCGTAACTCGGACTGTAGCCCGCTTGCAGCATCGCCTTCTCAATCGTCATGCCCTTCGCAAGATTGATTGCCGCGGCCTGTTGCCGGCGGACATTGCGATCGGGTCGCTTGGGGATGGACTTCTTGGGGCACGCAGTTGTCATCATATTCGCCAAACCGACAGTTCTCCGATATTCCTTGTCTCACATCCGCTCGAAATCATGTGTCTCGGCTTCCTGTTCATCTGTTCCGCAACGTCTTCTCCATCGCCACGGTGACATTCATCATGTTCTCCGCGTCCTGCCGCTCGATTCGCCGCGTGAGCATCGTGCGCAACAGGAGCGTGAAGGTCTTTCATCCTCAGGGCAACCTTAGGGCAACCTTGTCTCAACCTTGGCTACAGAATGCCCGAAATCATCAGACCCCCCGGCACGCGGCGCGAGGAGTCGGTCCTGTTCTCGACGACTCAATCTCCGGAGCTGACGGCCGTAGCTCCAATTCTGTGATTGGTACTGTGAGGGATAGGCCAACTCACAGCAGGTCCGACAGCGAAAGGGCAGGGGGTGCACGTAATACAGCACGCCCACTCGTCGCTGGCAGGTGGGACAGACAAACCACGGACGCTTCCCACCGCGAGGGCCGATCGTGTACGTCAGCCGCACAGCCTGTTGGACCCGTTTCACGCCCATCGGATACACCAGCTGGTCCTGGAGCACCGTAATGGTCACGCTCGTCCTGTACGTGCCCTTGTGTGTCCGCCAGACCCAGTCATACCTGGAGAACGGAGACAGCCACCCTCCTCGGGCGAGGGCCGTGATCTCGAGCGCGTGGGCTTGCGTCACCAGATGTTTCATGTCTGCCGTTCGAGACTCTCGTGTTCTCTAGGACCTTACAGTTCGGCCAACCTCACCCGAACCTCACCTATTTTTGAGCCAGTCTCCTCCCCATATCCTCTCTGGAACCTCTTGTGCGACAGGAACCATCAATTCCGCCAACCTTAGGCGAACCTTAGTTGCCCTTGATCGAAATCATCACGACAGACACCGTCGCCAGATTCAGAGCATGAGGAAGCACTCGTGCTCTCTCTCCTCGCCATGGCACACACGTTTCGAGATCCACCCTTGGAGTACTGATCAACATGTTCTGTAGACGTAGTAGCCTTTCTTAACATCGCGCTATCGAAATCATGGTGAGCCGTCCACTCCTGCTGCGACCGGAATATGTCCCAGCTCGTGACGGCCGCAGTACTCCACCAACAGATGCCGGCCGATCAGATCCGGCAGACTCGTGCAGTACTTGATGTAATCGTGTCCGACGATGGGGCCACACGGGGCAAACTTGGCGCCGGCGAGGAGTTCGCCGATCTTCTCAAGCGGAGCGCCGTACTGCAGAGCGATGCTCATCAGGCGGGCCACCACGTCGTAGAGACCGATTAACTCTGAGGTACAATCGGGGCCTTTCACGCGAAGATAGATTTCTGCTGGATGTTCGTCGTCGTGGACGGCGATGTAGAGTGTGCGCAGATCGGCAATTCTGACTTTCTGGGTGATGTGGTTGCGACGAGGAGGAAGAGCACGGCGCGGACTCTGTCCGTGGCCTATATAGTCCATGCTAATTGTAAGTCGTTGTAAAGCCTTCTCAGACATTGGAAGGCCCTACATCATCAGGTGGTTGATTTAGTTCAGATTGGACTGCGCTTTTAAGGCGAGGGTCCTGGGTTCGAGTCCCAGCCGGCTCACCACATTTAATCAATAGGTTCCGAGAGTTCTTGCTCTCGCGAGACCGCTCACAATTGGACTGACCCCCTAGATTGAGACACGGCGAATTGGCACGCCTGCCACCCCCTCCTTGTGCCAAGTGTGCTCGTTTCGAGTGTCTCAATCTAGGGGGTCAGTCCACTCCGCCTGATACTTCAAATCCTGATCGGGCCCTGACAACCATTCTGGTCAGGCCTTATTGCTGCTTCGACCCCCGAGCCAACTCAATCTGCCCGAATCTCAAGTGGGGCGGGACAATGGGAAGACGGTCTCGCTCGTGACATGACGGCAGGACGGCAGAAGTTTGCTGGAGAACGAGCCGTGCCGATCGGAGTGCTGTTAGTGGGAGGACATGCTCGTTTCAGAACTCTTAGTCTTCACGTTGTACTGCGCAATCTTATCGCGCAGCATTTGGACCAAATGCTCGTAGGATGATGCGCGGAGAATCGCTGTAAACTGCCCTCGATAGCTCTGGACCAGGCTGATTCCATCAATCAGCACATCGTACGCTTTCCAGTCGTCACCTTTCTTCATAAGCCTGTAGTCCATCGAGATCTCCGTTTTCTTCCCGACCATGATGCTCTTGACCTCCGCATGGTTCCCCTCAAGCTGTTCGTTGAGGAATGTAACCTCCTCGCCAGAGTAGGAGTGCATCTTTTCCACGTAGGTTGCCGTCAAAAACTCGGTGAACAGGTCGACAAATTCTTGTCGCTCCCTCTCTACTAATTTATCCCACTGGCCCCCAAGCGACCGCTTGGCCATTTCTCCATAGTCAAAGCGTAAATCAGCGATCTTCTTCAGCTGAGTGACACGCTCGTCCGTGCGCTCTGGTTTCTTGAGCTCTTGATCCTGCAAGACTCCGAGGGCTTGACTGACTGTTGTCCTCATAGCTTCCGTTGGGGCACCTTGAGTCGGCGATGGTTTTGATTCATGAATACATGAAGTCCCCAAGAGGATCGAGGTTGCGCACATGAGCCAGAGCGCGCGTGCGCCGCGGGTTTTGAGTTTTCTCATCTCGCGCAACAGGAACCCAACATGCCCTGAGCCTAGCTGATGCGTACTGCTCATGCGTGTACTGCCTCACTTAAATGTTGGACAGCGTGTTACTCGTTGTTAACCATCCAATTCACAGTATAATGCCCCACTTAATTTCTGGGCAGTTTGTTGAACATTGTAAACTATCCTTTCCGCATAGAATTCAGCCCGCTTCGAGTCCCCTCTTCTTAAGGGACGCCAGGCACACTCGCTCGCGACTCTGGTGAGAGACCTTCGGCTGTCTCCTGCGGCGATGGGTCTTGAGTAAATTCAGTGGGTTTGCTGCATCCAGTTGACTAAGCCACCTGTCCACAGTTTAAGGGGGGGCACACTTCTGCTGCAAGCGCGGATACGCGGCTGTGACGGGCAGTCTCGCCGTTCAGTCCTTCGACATACTGCACGAGTATGCCTCAGGGCCTCGCGCCTCCGAGTGCCCATCTCGCTTCGCGTCTGCACGCTTTCGCGACGAACCTTCATGAATAATGCGGGCTAGTCGTTCACTCCGCCTCTCAAACTCTCCGGCGAAACCATCCGAGTGAGCAAGACCACGAACTCATGGGACCCTCCGTGAGGAACCCCGGGAATTGCGCCCCCGTTTTACCGTCCGGGGGCATTTTTTGTGTGCGCCGCCAGACGCGCGCTTACTTGACTGCTTGGGTCGTGTATCGGATGCATGCTTGCCAAAGGCCTTGAGGACTTTTTGGAGATCGAATCGCAAGACCTTGTAGACTTTTTTGACCGGAATCAGTTTCTTCAAATGCGCGCGATAAATCGTGTCCTCGTGAACACCGAGCTCTTCCGCTAACTCCTTGACTGACAAGAATCGTCGTTTCATCTGCATCCTTTCTGAGTCATGCTCAGCACGGTGCTGACCATACCGTGTTGCGCGGGTGAGGGGAATTCTGCTGATTTCTGCTGATTGCCGCAGATGGATGCAGGACAACGGGGCAGCGCCGAACCGAGTTGCAAATTCAGTGCAGCGTGAGGCCAAGGAGTGGATTGCCGCTCATGGTTTGAAGCGTTGAGCCGCTTCAATGGGAAGCCTCCGGCCCTCCGGGGGCTTCCCTTCCAAGGGGCAGGGGGTTGTCGTTGGTGGGGATGGTATAGCCGGACGCCAATAAGACTAAAAGTGTCCTATTTGACCTTTATGACCTGATCGGCTAGAATGCATGCCATGAAGAAACACCATACAGCTCACGCTTCGAATACAGTCACAGCGACCGAGGCCAAAGCCAGCTTCTCAGCGGTGTTGGCCCAAGCCGGCTATCTGGGGCAGCGAATCATCGTCAAAAAGGGGAGGCGTCCAACTGCCGTGATCCTCGGCTACGAAGACTTCCAGCGCCTGGCTGATCTCGAAGATCGCTACGAGTCAGCTCTTCTTACGAAAAGCCTTAAGGATGATCGCTTCCTCAGTCTCGATGACGTGACCCGTCGGCTCGGCCTGTGAGTTATTCACTCGAATTCTCAGATACGGTCTTCGACACACTTGAAAATCTCGGGCATACCGATGCGAAACGCCTTCGCCAAGTCTTTCTCAAGATCCTGAGTCTTCGTCGCTCTCCTCGTCCTCCGGACTCTGAACAACTCTCTCACTTCACCTACCGGGGTTTCACCGGCTTTCGTGTCACACAGGGCGAATGTCGCATTGTCTATGCGATCGACGAGAAGGCCAAGGGGGTGAAGCTCGCACGGATTCTCCACCGTGATCGAGACTATCGCGAGTTGGATCAAATCTGAAGAACGTTCTGCTCCTTCGCGTTGCATGGCGCTGGGCAAATTTTGTGCTAAAAATCTGCAGAATGGATCGCACTCTACAGAATCACTGGAATGTATAGAATCCAAGTGCGTGTTCGCAAATAAAAAACGGGGAAACCTTCGTGAAATCAAGCCATTGATATTATTGGCATTTTCGAGCTTTTAAGGCGAGGGTCCTGGGTTCGAGTCCCAGCCGGCTCACCACATCTTTCAACAACTTCTGCGTCTCTTTTCTGCGTTCTGTGGATTTGTTTTCGTTGAGGTGGGGAAAAATTTCGCCGTGCCGAGTGTTTGGGTTCGGTTCGGTGATGTTACGAGTTCTGCATTAGCGGGTTGGTAAACAGCGTTACGCCTCCTTCTATCTATTCTCTTTTGTTGAGGCGCGTTATCATTAAACGCAAACCAATTACGACTGCCAGCAATCCCACGATTCCTACCAGTATCCATCCGAGCACACAGAAATAATCCTCGTTGCAGAAATCAAAAATAATCTGCCAAAACCCCATCATTTCGATCTTGGCCATGCTCTTTACTAACATCGTGTCCGCTCCTTGGCTCTTCTCTATTGAGCGTTAGTATAACACCTCCGCCTGTGTACTTGACAGCCTCCAATGAACTAGTAAATAATGCGGGACTACTGAAGGAATCGTTGCGCAGATCATGAAGAAAGAAAAAAATGAGTCGTTGCACCGAAGTGATGAAATCAATCGAAGCGTCTTCGTGCTGTACGCTGCAAGATTCGGCGGCAAAGGCCGCGCAAGCGATGCGTGATTCAGACTTCGGCTGCGCGGCCTGTGGTTGAGGATACAGTACACCTCAAGTTGGTCGGCGTCGTCACCGAGCGCGACGTGCGTGGCGGCTGATGATCGGCGCGCTTCGAAAGTTCGCGTCGGAAAGTTCATTCAACCCTTGTTTGCCTCTCGTGGTGAGAGCAAGACGGTTAAAGAAACGCGCCGGAAAATCCACGCGCATCGCGTGATGAGATTGCCCGTTGCGGATAATAGGCGGGCGGTTATTTGTGATGCGCGGTCTTGTTCTTCGAATCTTGGCTGGGGGCCTGTGCCTGCTACTGCAGCGGCTATCCCTGTCTGATTCATCGGCTCACGCATCACCGCACCAATCACGAAAACCTTCACATAAACCAACACAGCGAAAAAGGCACGACCTCGACCCTGTCGAACTGTGGCAGTCAGGTAACGAGGCCGGTCTCACTTCCACCCAAACCGGGCGCGGTCCTCCCTGCCGCTCCTGGTTCCACGTTGTCAGGGAAAGTTCATTCATATCATTCATTCATATAAATGGAGGTTTAGTTAAGCCATGATGAATTATAGAAACGTCACGCTCGCAGTTGTCGGGCTCTTCTTGTCCCTGTCGTTCCTTGCCGCCCCCGTGATGGCCGCCGAAAAGGATGGCGTCATGATGAAGGATGGCAAGATGTGGAGGCTGCAGGACGGGAAGGAGATCGGCCGGATGGATCGCGAGACGACCTTGTCCAACGGTACGAAGGTCGCGATGAACGGCAAGATGATGATGAAGGACGGGAAAGAGATGCAGCTGCAGGAGGGCCAAACCATCATGCTGGACGGGAAGTTGATAGAGGGTGGCAAGGGCAAGTAGATTCTCAGAGTCGTTGGATCTGACGACGCCCGACGTCCTGGCGGCTAGCGGAGCTCGACGTGGCTCCGCCCCGCCAGTTCGTCAGGCATCCTTGGTCTTCCTGTGAGGTCCAGCCGGAGGCGCTTCATCCGCGTCTCCGCAGCGCTGGGCCTGCTGCGGGCCTGCAACGCAGTAGAAATTGCCCGTATTGTTCGCCTAAGTGAGCCTGCTGATCACCAATTGACGAGGGTCCCGGGTTCGAGTCCCACGGCTCACCAGTTTTCAATACCCCTACATCCTGACCCAAGGCGCCGCGGATCAGCCGCGCATCGAACATGCCCTCTTAGGCATCGCCATCCAGTTTGTGGAAACTCCGCAGTAGCATCGGGCCCTCCTTCCACATCTCTACACAAGGAACAATGATGGAGTAGGCCGTTCGAGCAGCCGGATATTGTCGGACCCCGCGTGCACATTGCTCTTCAAGGAAGCTGCAGGCCGACCGCGAATGCCGCCGCGTAGCCGTCAGCCACTGTCGTCGGAGCCAGCATGAGTTGATCACCACCACGGCGGAAGATGCCATCATGCTGGTTTCGCGTTGTGCGCGGTCCGTTCGCGGCATACGGCGGGTCAGCGTGGACGCGATCCGTCAGCACATCGTCGAAGTACAATTGCGACGTGAACTCGAAGCTCCGCTGGGCCACAGGCGCGGTGCGAATCTTAAAGTGAATATGCACCGTCCGGCCCGGATACCAGCCAGGGTACACCGTGACGAACCGAGCCTCGCCGCGCGCGTCGGTTACCTGATAGCCACGTAAAAACTTCTGGCCGATGGTGTTGAAACCAGGATCCCGCACATCCGAGTAGACGCCCAGTGCATCGCAATGCCAGATATCCACCTGGGCGCCTGGCAGCGGCTGACAGTCTCCGTCACCAAGGCGCGAGACCCGTAGCGTCAGAGCCAGTGGCGTACCGGGCTTGACTCGCCCGTCGGTCGGATCTGCGCGAATGTCGGAGCGATTCAAGCGCTCGTCGACGAAATAAGGACCTTCAGTTTGCTCTGGTCGGACCACACATGAGGGGCCAAGCATGCCTACAACAGCCCGCCCGGGGTTCATACTGCCAGCCATCAGCCAGGCCATACCCGTGGCGCCCAGATATGCCACAACTTCACGACGGGAAAGGAGACGCCCCGCAGGCCGGTATTCATGCGTCATTGGTATTCTTCATCTTTCGAGCGTACCAGCGTGTCGAGCAAGTCGGCAGTGGTTTCCTGGGCGCGAGCATAACAGACGTTGTATTGCTCCATCAGCAGCATCGATGTCCCATCATACCGCTGGAACTGGTCGAGACACTATCCGATTGTACGCACAAAGCTGGAATGCCGCGCGCCGCGAATTGGGGGGCTGACCGCGCCGAACCTCTTCGTTGTGTCCTCCCCATGTGGCAGGGCTATTAAATTGACAGAATAAGGGCCCTATGCCAGGATGCCACGCGTGTACGATATTCAGTCTGCGAAGGGCGCTGAAGGCGATTTGAAGAAAACTGGCGGCATGGGCGGGCTTGCACGGTAATAGGGGAATCATGAGTGAAAGAAAGACAACCATTCTCTTTAAGAGAGGCTCGATCCGCTCATCAGAAGATGAATGGCTCGGGCCGGAATCCCATATGCCGAATCTGAGTCAGGAACTTCGGCGTCGTGAACCGAGGGAAATGGGCTTCTCTTCTGGTTGGATAGTCGGTGTGATGTTTGCGGCAGGCGTGGCAGCAGGATGTTTTGCTATGCGCCTTTTCGACCGACGGTCTCGGACCTCCTAGCAGGATGCTGAAAAAGTCCGCCAGCTTTGTTCTCGCCTCGCTCCCAAGAATCGTGAAACGTGAGGCGTGAAACGTGAAACGAGGGTCAGCCTCAGAGCTGTGGCCTTGCTTGGGACAAGGCGCGTCTCGGCGCGCCAGGGTTGGGCGGGTGAGAAGTCTGGCCTTTTTGAGCATCCTGAATTTCCCCTCCAGCCCGCTAGATCTTTCTCGTTCTCAGCGCGGTCCATTTCGATACAAGAGGTGATCGGCTTCGATCTGCGAGAGTAGATCGTCCAGTGCGGCTTGGACCGCCTCTGCGATGGGGGTCTGATCCGAAGCCGTGATCCAGCGAACGCTCGACCCTACCGTTTCTTTTTCCACCAGATAGGACTTGATCGGGGGCTTCTCCGAAGAGCCCAGGGCTGATTCCAGGCGCAGACTGTAGTGATAGTTGCTGCGGGATCGCATTGTCAGCCAGGCTTTGACGGTCAGGGTGAGATCGGCTGGTTTGTCGCCTACCGAGGCAAATGTCTGGCGCGCTTGGATGTAGTCGATCGCGGCGGTTCGAAGATCCTGTGCCGGCCACTCAAGCAAGGTAGCGCCCGGCATGTGATCGGCTCCTTTCACTGCGAGAAAGGGCACAATCACTTGTAGTGATTGCGCGATGGGGGCAGGCGAAACAGCTGGAGGCGCAGGGGTGACGTGAATTCGGTGGACACAACCCCAGCTGAGCAACAGGAGCCCGCTGAGAAGTATTCGAGAGAATTGGCGCAGGAGACGGTCGCCGTTCACGGATTCGTTGTTGTTGTGGTGGGCGGATTGTGCATGTCCAAATCCCTCAAGGCGCGCAGGGCCTGTTCTCGGTATGGTCGGTCTGTGGGATTCGTATAGGTGTCGATCACGCGTCGATAGGTGGCGCGGGCTTGGGGGTATTGGCGCTTGATGGCGAAGTATTGGCCCAGCGCGAGCCAGTTTGTGGCGGCGGCTTCATTGGCGGTGATCATCAAGGCAAACTCCCGTTCGACCGCTGTGGTGCCTTGTTGGCCGGCCCGTTTCCTGACGGTGTCTCCCATCTGGCTCGCCATCGCTTCAATCTGCTCATTGTCTCGGATCGCGGATTCTACTCGGTTGGTTTTCAGACTGTCATAGAACGCGTCGGCATGAATCTTAATCAGGTTCGCCCGCTCTTGGTAGGTATCGTGAGCACAACCGGCTCCTATCAGGCCGCAGGTGACGAGCACCAGTGATCTGTACCATGCCAATTGGGATCTTGCCATGAGTCGTGCTCCTTGGGTCCTCACCAGGTGAGGACCCAATATCCTCGAGACAGTTCATCCTACCGAATTCGGAGAGGAAACGCGACCGGGTGCCGTCACCCCTCCCGCGTCCTCTAGTGACACATGAGTCAGGAGTATGGTAAGAGTCCAGCTCATTTTTGCAGGCCCCGTTTCGTCCCCATCGTCTAGCCTGGCCTAGGACGTTGGCCTTTCAAGCCAGCAACACGGGTTCAAATCCCGTTGGGGACACCAC